>JASFIU010000043.1:0-16586 GCA_050122495.1 Desulfobacterales bacterium
TATATATCATCTGGTACGGCAAGGCGCGGTCTGCAAAAACCAGCACCCCCGGTTCCCGGGTGTCGCCGGCTTTGCTTCGCAGGACCTCTGTTAGATTCTCAAGGGCAACGAACTCTTTGTCCACATAAATCGCTTCATCCGCTTTTACGGTGATCGACAGGAGTAATTTTTTATCGATTTCTGCTGTGGTGGAAAGCGGCAGTTCAACCGGCAGCCCGCGGTGAACTGCCATGGACAGCATGGCGTAAATAAAAAATACCAGCAGCAGAAAGACAATGTCAATTAAAGGCAGCATTTCGATGCGCGCCTTTCTATGGGCAGGCAGATGGATTTTCATGTTGCGCCTCCGCGTAATTTTTGCCGCCGGGCTGGGTTAGCTTTTCAAATACAATTTCAAGGCTGGTTGCGTATTTTTCGATAAGCACGGCCGCATTTTCGACGCGCGAATTAAAATAGTTATAGGGAAAAACCGATAAAATAGCGATCCCAAGACCGGCTGCGGTTGTGATCAGCGCCTGCGCGATTCCGCTGGTGACCTCCTGGGGGTGCTCGATGCCCGCCGAACCTAAAACTTCAAAGGATGAAATGATGCCGAGAACGGTTCCGAAAATTCCCAACAGCGGGGCGACGGTGATCATGGTGTCCAAAACGCCCATAAAACGCCGCATATGTTTGATCTCATCCGCTGCCGCCGCTTCCATGGCTTTGATCATCGAAAATTCTTTGTGCAGAATGCCGCTCACCAAAATTTTAATTATATAATCTTTGGTATCAACCGTTTTATTCTTGATTGATTCCCAGTTGCCCTGGCGTGCGAGTTCCAGGATTTCATGGACAAGTGATGGCTGGCTTTGAATTCCAAGCCGCAACCAGAAAATGGCCCGTTCGATGACCACGCTCAAAGCAAGAATTGAGCAGGCCAGCAGGGGATACATAACCGGGCCCCCTTGATCAAAAATATGCCACATCGCTTTTGCTCCTTGTTCCGGTAGGTTTCAAAAAAGGGAATCTGCCCCTATCCGGATTTATAGTTTAAATGCCAGCCCGACGCGAAAACTTGGGTCCGGCGGGCTGAAACCGAATGCTTCCTCATAGTGTTCATCAAGAAGGTTTTGAACCTTCCCGAAGATTTTAACATCCTGGAGATAGCGCTCATTCAGGTCAAACGTATAGGAGGTCGCCAGATCGACAATAAAATAGTCATCCAGGGTAACCCGGTTGGCCGGGAAGGTGCGAAAATCGAGGTCATCGCGTTCACCCACATAGAGGCCGTCGAATCGAATCTGGAACCCCTTCCAGGCCCAGTTGACATAGCCGGAAATCTTGTGATCGGGCCGGCGCAAAAGATCTTTGCCCTCCTCAAAGGGCGAACTCGGCCCCCCGGCGCCGCCATCGTCGGTGACCTCGGTATCCAGATAGGTGTAGTTGCCCCCAAACGTGAGGCCATAGCCGGGCTTGCATAGCGCCATCAGCTCGATTCCCTGGCTTTCGGCTTCCTGAATGTTTTCAAAATCCGGCTCCGGGTCCGGCCGGTCAATAAACGTGATTAAATCATCGAATTTCTGATAAAAGTAGGTGGCACCCAAAACGAGCTTATTTTCCCATAGCACCTGGTCGGCACCCACTTCCCACGAATACGATTTTTCCGGATCCAGATCGGGGTTGCCGGTGGCAAATCCCGCGGCAAACTGTTCCGTAAAGGTGGGGGTCTTAAAACCCTTTCCGGCCGCGCCTCGAAATACCGTGCCGGTCTTTGTCAATTCGTATGCAACCGAACCGCGCGGGACAAATTCATTGCCGAACTCGCTGTTATCTTCATAACGCGCTCCGGCGGTCAAATGCAAACGATTAAAAAAAGACAGTTGCTCCTGGGCATACCACCCCCAGTTGTCCCGATCCTCATCCAGATCACCTGTCGTTTCGACGTCCAAAAATATAGACTTGGTTTTTTGATCATAATCTTCATCCAGGTATTCAAACCCGGCCGTAAAGGTCGAGCGAACCGTTTCGGTTGACGGATAGCGAATATTAAAATGATAATCAATGGAATAGCGCGTCTCTTCGGTTTCCGAGAAAAAAGCGCCGAAGGTGTCGGCCGGCGGATCTTCGGGGTCATTGAAATCTTTTTCGTTATTGTGATAGCCCAGCAGCACCGCATGCTCCAGCCATGACAGCATCCGGTATCGTGCATTTATGCCCCCCACCCGGTCATCATTTTTAAGGTCCTGGTTGGGATCCAAGGGAGAATACCGGTCGCCGGCATCCTCGGTCGGAAACTTAAATTTTGAGTCTTCGTAACGCCCGGTGAAAGTCAGATCGAGGTCGTCCATGGGAAACACGTCCACCCGGCCGCTGAAGGTGTTGTTCCAGTAATCATGGTTGACATCCAGGTAGCCGTTATCATCAACCCGGGCGTATGCCAGGCTGGCGCCGATCCATTCATTGCCCCCCGTAAAACCGACGCTCTGCTCCCCGATGTAATTTTTATCCCCCTTCAAATAGGTGCCATTCGACGTGGAGGCTCGCAGCGACGGTTTCCCTTCCCCGGGTGTGGTAATAAAATTGATGACCCCGCCGATGGCATCCGATCCGTATAAGGCACTCTGGGGTCCGCGGACAATTTCAATGCGTTCAAAATTTTCGGTCAACAGGTTGCCAAAATTAAAGCCGCCACCCCCCAGGTTGACACTGACGCCGTCGATCAAAACCTTGGTAAAGTTGTCTTCGCCGCCCCGCGGAAAAAGATTGGATGTGCTACCCCGGCCGCCGGTGCGTACCATCGTAAAACCGGGAACCGTGCGTAAAACATCCAGCGCATCAACCGCTTGACGTTCTTTAATTTCTTCTTCGGTAACCACCGTGGTTGAAACGCCCAATTCTCTCACCGGCGTCTCGGTTCGCGTGGCCGTCACCAGGGTTTCGTCCATTACGGGGACTGAATCTTCCTTTTCAGAATCTGCCAGAACAGGATGGGTTCCCACCACCAAAATTAAAACACTCATCAGAAGATAAATACCCCTTGATTTCATCCCTCTCCTCCTTCTATGAAGCTGTTGGCCGTTCTTTCGTTTGTTCAAAGCAATTTTTAGAACCCCATACCTGTAAAATGGTTGGACAAGGAAGGGAAACCCCTGCCAAGGTTATCCCTTCCATGCCCGGGGTGGGTGCAAGCTTTGCGCATTAACCGGTATTCAGATCGCAAATAAAAAAACCCTTCAAGCGACAATGCTTGAAGGGCTGCACCCAGTTTTCTTAACCCTTTTTATATAATGCGCTGTCTCTGTCTTCCGCAGAGCTGAGGCAATTTCCAAGGCAGGTCTTCTGGCTTTCGGATCCGTCTACTAACTGCGCCTTCCCGCCTGGCTTCAACCAGACAGTGGCATCTTGCAGCATTCGTCCCCGATTACAGCGGCGGGACCACTCCCGATTTTAACGGGATTCCCTTTTAAGCCCGACGGGCACCTTGATTGCCTAATATGTAACCTTAACCGGTTTGTCAAGCAGAAACGTTCATGGCGATAATGATGAATGAAGTCATGTCGTTTAAATGTTGAAATATGATTCTTTAAAAACTGTTTTAACGCTGCCTATCCTTTGAGGAATTTATGCGGCACCACCGTAACCCGCGGTAAATCCCCCAGCGGGCTGGTATCCACCAGCAACTTACAGCCATAGGTTTCTTCCAGGGTTTCGAAATTCATAACCGTATCGGGCGTGCCCATACACACGATTTCACCGGCTTTGAGCAGCAGCAACTGATCACCATACATGGCCGCCAGGTTTACATCATGAGAGACCATGACGACGGTCACCCCTCTTTCCGTCTTGAGTTTCTCCATCAGGTCCATTATGCGGATTTGATGAGACAAATCCAGAGACGCGGTGGGCTCATCCAGCAGGATCACCTGCGGCTGTTGACAGAGCGCCCGGGCAATTAATACACGCTGCTGCTCTCCGCCGCTGAGCTGATCCAGTTTGCGCCGGGCAAGATGGGCAACTTCGGTAAACGCCATGGCTTGCTGCGCAATATCCAAATCCTCTTGAGAAGCAAGCCCCAGCACTTTTTGATGGGGCGCGCGTCCCAGCAAAACCGTTTCTGCTACCGTAAACGGAAAGCCGACCGGTAAGCCCTGGGGTACATAGGCCAAGGCTTTTGCTAATCTTTTCTGTGCGTAATTGCCAATCGGTGCCTGTAATATTTCAATGCCACCGGATTGGATCTTTAAGATGCCCACCATTAACTTGATCAACGTGGTTTTTCCGGCCCCATTGGGCCCGATGATGATAAACACCTCACTTTGCGGAACTGAAAAGGACAGATTCTTTAAGACAGATTGAGTACCGAAGGCGTAGCTTAAATTTTCAACAGCAAAAGCAGGTTTCATTTTCGTGACTTTTTTAACAGAATGATAAATAGCGGCGCACCGATCAGGGCTGTGACCACACCGGCCGGCATCTCGCCCTGCTGTGGCAGGGTTCTTGCCAATAGATCACAAAGCACCAGGTAGGCAGCCCCGCCGAAAAGACAGGCCGGAACCAAGGCGCGATGATCCGGACCCAAAGCGAGCCGTAATAGATGCGGAATGACCAGACCGACAAATCCGACCAAGCCGCTGAAACTGACGGTTGCGCTGACCATAAATGAGGTCACCACCAACAAGGCAATGGTTACCGCTCTTATGTTGATGCCCATGGTCAGTGCCATATCTTTTCCCATCATCAGTAAGTTCATTGCGTGGGAAAACACAAAAACCATCATAAAACAGGGAATCAGGATTGCACCGAGTATGACCACCTGCGGCAGGTCTGCCGATGACAAATCCCCCATGAGCCAAAAAATGATGTTATGGAGTCGGGCATCCTGGGTGATTGAAACCAGGAACATGATAATGGCTGAACAAAAGGCATTGACCATTACCCCGGACAGCAGCAAAGCATCTTTTCTTAATATGGATTTGCCGGTCGACATGACCAGGATGAGCGCCAGTGTGCCCAGGCTCCCCAGAAACGATGTGAAACAAATTCCCGGAAACCGCGATAACCCCAATAGTATTCCAATAATGGCGCCGATGGCCGAGCCCCCGGAGATCCCCAATATGAAAGGCTCGGCCAGGGGGTTTCGCAGCAGTGCCTGAAATACGAGTCCCCCCAGAGATAGTGTGGCACCGACGATGGCTGCCAATAGCACCCGGGGAAAGCGGATGCGCCAGACGATGCTATATAATACGGAATCGGATTCATTCGCTGTAAAAAGGGCTGAAAAGACGGATCGAATTCCGCTTTTGGTGGGACCCATGGAAAGTCCCAGTGCAAATGCGATTAACAGGACCACCAGCAAGGCAGCTGAGATCCAGATCAGCCGGGTGATATGATGCTGTAAATTCAAGGTCACCGTCCATCCTCAAATATTTTGGGATGAAGCAGCCGGGTTAATATTTCCAGCGCATCTATCAATCGCGGAGACGGGCGATCGAAGATATCCGAGTTGACCATATAAATTCGCTTTTGCCGCACAGCCGGCATATCCGTTAAACGGGCCCAATCGGCTTTGGCCTTTTCAAAGGCCCCCGATCTCGCCATAGTCGTAATAATCAGAACATCCGGGGCCAGGGCCAATACCTGTTCGCGGCTGAAATGCGGATATGTGCTGCTGCCTGCCGCAGCATTGATGCCGCCGGCCCGAACGATGAGCTCGTCGATAAAGGTATTCGAGCCCGCCGATATAATGGGGGCGATCCCAATCTGGATAAATACGCGCGGCCGGCGATCGATCTTCGAAACAAGGGTGTCCACCTGCTGCATGCGGCTGCGCATATCCTCAACCAGTGCGCTTGCGCTTGCGGAAGCACTGAGGATACCGCCAATTCGCTGGATGGTCAGCAGCATGGATTCGAGATTACGCGGATTTACTGCAAAAACAGGAATATTGAGAGATTGCAGGCGGTCGATGGTTGCCTTGGGATTGCCGTCTTTAATTGCAATGCAAAGATCCGGATTCAAAGCAACAATGCGCTCAAGATCAAGACGCACATAGGAACCGACCCGGGGCAATCCGGCTGCTTCCGCCGGATAATTACTGAATTGGGTTGTGCCTTTTAAGCGGTCCTGCTGGCCGAGAGCAAATATAATTTCGGTAATACTCGGTGCCAATGCAATTACTCTCCTGGGATCATCGGGCACCCGTACTGCTCGCCCTAATTGATCTTCAGCCGTTTTGGCCGTGAGCGGCAGGCTGCAGGCCCAAATAATCGTGATCGCCGATATGGAAGCCGTTATTATTTTAGAGGTCAGTTTCAAAATCTTTACATCCGAGCGCGGCGCCCTGCGGTAAAATAGAAAAACCCTTCAAGCGATGATGGCTTGAAGGGCTGCACCCAGTTTACTTGACCCTTGCATATGTGTTGCCCAATCTCTGTCGTTCGCAGAGTGAGGCCCTTGTAAAAAATGGACTTTTTTCATCGGCCTCTAAGCTATCCGGCTTGAGCAATTTGACAAGGCAGGTCTTCTGGCTCCCCCGCCCTTTTAGCAACCTTCCCATCCCGATTGGTCGAAACAGTGGCGTCCGAGGCTAAAAGAGTTCCCTTTTCGCACAAAATACGAAAAGAGCGGGGTTACAGCGGCGGGACCGCTCCTGAATTTGACAGGATTCCCTATTAAGCTTGCGCACCTTATTCCCTGAGGCTATCCATTAAGGCAAAATCGGTTTCAAGTCAATAAAATTTCATTGACAACGGTTTCAGGTTAATTTAATTGGATTTGAAAATTGGAACTGTAATCCGATGGTTCTTTAGGGAAACCGGTGTAAGACCGGTACGGACCCGCCGCTGTAATCGGGGACGAAACCCGCAGATTTCGTTATAGGTTATTCGTAAATTAGTAGCTGATAATGAAATAAAACCACTGGGATATATTATTCGACGATTGTTTTTTCAATCAATTATCAAATAACGATTATCGAATAACACCTGATGTGAGAAATCACATCAGGCCCGGGAAGGTGCGGGGACTAGGTTGATCCGAAAGTCAGAAGACCTGCCATCAGGTTGAGGTTTGGGGAGAAGGTAAATCCTCAAGCGTGCATACGCTTGGGGATTTTTTTTGGGTTAAATCACGAAAACACGAAAACTGGAAAGCTCGAAAAATTCAAATCCATGAACACTCTCAAGACTACAGGAGCGTTTCCTATCCACAATATTTCTAAGTTGGGTTAACCAAAAATTATTTTTTCGTGTTTTAGAGCTTCCGTGCTTTCGTGATAAAAATAGAAAGGAGATTTATCGTATGTTGAAGTTAGCGGAAATTATTGAAGGAATTGAACCGGTTGATCCGGAGTGGATTCAAAAAGCACAGGATCGCACCGCCCAGCTGGTGATGCCTACCCGGGCCCTGGGTCGGCTGCATGACATATCCGAACAGCTTTGCGGAATCCAGCAAACCCTTGAGCCCGCCATCAGTCACAAGGCCATTCTGGTGATGGCCGGCGACCATGGGGTCGTTGAAGAGGGCGTGAGTGCCTATCCCCAGGAGGTCACTCCGGCAATGGTCCAGACCTTTCTCGCCGGTGGTGCCGGGATCAATGCGATTTCCCGTCAGGTGGGTGCCGAGGTGTGGGTGGTGGATATCGGTGTGATGGCCGACATCGATACGGCCGGATTAAAGGGCGCCGATCGCCTCCTGGTTCAAAAGGTGGCAAATGGTACGGCTAATTTTACCCAGGGGCCGGCCATGTCGCGCCAGGAAGCAGAAGCCGCCCTGATGGTCGGCTATGAAAAGGCTGCCAAACTGATAGAGGCGGGGGTTGATATGCTCGGCACCGGAGATATGGGGATCGGCAACACGACCCCCTCGGCCGCGATCGGTGCTGTTTTGACCGGGGCGGGCCTGGAAGAAATGGTGGGACGCGGGACCGGCGTCGATGACGACGGATTGGCGCGCAAGCGCGATGCCATCCGGCGCGGTATTGAATTCAACTCGCCCCGGCCTGAAGATGGTCTGGACGTTTTAGCCAAAGTTGGCGGATTTGAAATCGGCGGCATTGCCGGCGCCATTCTGGCGGCCGCTTCTCATCGGCGTGCCGTGGTGGTGGATGGTTTTATTTCAACTGCCGGCGCCTTGATCGCCCATGCGTTATGCCCGACAGTGAAAGACTATTTGTTCGCCGGACATTGCTCGGAAGAGCCCGGTCATCGCTTGATGTTGCAATATCTGGGACTCACACCCATTCTGGGTCTGGGCATGCGCCTGGGGGAGGGGACCGGCGCGGCCCTGGCCATGGGCGTTATAGAAGCTGCCGCGCAAATGTTTAAAGAGGTGTTGACCTTCGAAGAAGCCGGCGTCGCAAATAAATGAAGGTTCAGGGTTCAGAGGTTCCGGGCCTTGGCTTCTGGCTTCTGGTCACTGGTTCCTGGCTGATTCTCTCCGGGTCGGCCAGCGGCAAGCAGCCAGCCTGAGCCTTTAAACCAGGAGACGGACATCTGTCATCTGTTATCTGTCGTCTGTTTTCTGCCCTCTGTCCTCTGCCTTCTGTCTCTTAGGTTTTGCCGCCTGTCCGTTGCTGCCTTTCTTCTGTCCTCGGTTCCCCGGTGATGGCCCGCTGGCGTATTTTTTTGTTCTTCTGACATTTCATGCCGATGTGGATATGTTCCTAATTCATGGGCATGAACGTGCTCGTGGAGGTGTAATTCTGTGTCCAGAAGGATCTTGCCATCTTCCATTGTGTAAATGGCGTCGACGATTTCATCCAGGAAATCAAAATCATGGGAAATAATTAAATACGAGAGATTTATGCCGGACATAATATCCTTCAGTTTAGCCTTGGTCTCCATATCCAGGCCGTTAACCGGTTCGTCCAGGAGCAGAATTTCAGGTTCCATGGCCAATACGGTTGCCAGCGATACCAATCTTTTTTCCCCGCCGGACAACTTAAAAGTGATGCGGTTCTCAAATCCGTTTAAACCCAGGAAATCCAGCGTTTTTTGAGCGATCCGGATCGCTTCGTTTTTGGGTTTGCCCAGGTTCAAAGGACCGAAGGCCACGTCTTCCAGCACGGTTGGACTGAAAAGTTGATCGTCGGCGTCCTGAAAGAGTAAACCGATTCGATGACGTATATCCGCAAAATCTTTTTCGTCCCGCACGGGTCTGCCGAAAATTTCGATCCGCCCGGCGGAAGGTTTTAGCAACCCCAGCATGAGGTGCAACAAGGTGGTTTTACCGCTGCCGTTGGGCGCGATCAAACCCACGCGGTCACCCCTGTGAAAATGAAAGTCGAGGTCGCTAAGAACCTGAGGCCCCCCGGGATAACTGAGAGATATGCCTTCAAGATTTATCAGCAGTTCATTGGTGTTCATGATGTTTTATAATCCTAAAGCGCGATGCATTGCTAAACTTCCATAACGATCAAACCGAGGATCAGGACCGTCATTATAATCGCAAACAACCAACCGGCCTTGCCGATTTGGTATTCCTGCAGGCTGTAAAATCGTCCCCTGAATCCCCGGCACAGCATGGCCTGATGAACCCTTTCAGCCCGGGCGGCCGAGCGCACAAAGAGCATTCCGATAACATATGCGAAGGTACGATATGTATTTACATTGGTACCCGGCCGGAACCCCCTGATTTTTGCCGCTCGCATCAGGCGCTGAAATTCATGTTCGATGACGAATATATAGCGATAGGTCATCAACAGGAGATGCACAATTTTATCGGGTACCCGTAACCGGTGAAGCGCATGGCCCAAGGTGGCAAATGGCATGGTTGCCATCAGGGCGATAAATGCCAGCAAAATGGCATTTGATTTTAAAGTAATCTGAGCTGCGAGGGTGACGCCGGGTCGATAAATCACAAAAGAACCGATTCGGGTCAGGACTTCGCCTTGGAAAGTGAACGGCAGAATCAGCCATAAAAGAAAGATCAATGTATTAACCGCCAGGAGTCTTTTGGAAACTTCTTTGATACTGATTTGCGCGATTAAACCCAGAATTGCCGAGAGCATCAGGGCCGCTATTAAAGCAGGGAATCGATACGAAAGGGCAACGACAAAGGCATACACAAAGGTAAAACCAACGCGGATTCTGGGGTCCAGCTGATGAATGATCGAGTTTCCAATGGCAAAGGGTTCACTGATCATAGGGTTAATCTTTTCTTTTACGTCTGCGGATATAGGTCACAATGCCCGTCAGGCCAAAAATACAGCCAATGCCGATGATGATACCGATTAAGTCGGTTTTTTTTTCAGGAACCGGTTTTTTTTCGGAAACGGGCATCTCAATCTCGCTGGCCGCGATGGTCCATTCCGCCCGGTGCCCCGTGCCGGCGATCAGGACAATTTTCAAATCGGTCTTTTGGGGGATTTTAAATGTGTATTCGCCTTTTTCGTCTGTGGTTCCCTTGACGAGCTCATTTCCCTGTGGATCTGTAACGATGATTTTACCCGCCTTTACTTTTTTACCCCCGCTGAATTTGCTTTCCAAATGGACCGTATCACCCTCAACCCACGCAAATAAATTAACCCGGTGGGCATCCGCGAATTCGATTCCGACAATCAAGGAGCCGACAATTAAAATTAAGCAGGAAACGACTTTTGCCAAGTTTGATTTAAAAATGCTGTATGGAAGGACTTGTCTCATCTTTGTTAAATAAATTCGATATGCGAATGATGAATCTATTGCTTTCGAAAACCGGGTAACATCGTTGGCTGGACTTTCTTTAAAAATGCCACGCACAGGGCCGCAACAAGGCCTTCGATAATCATCACCGGAATGTGCGCCACGATGACAATTGCCGCTACTTCAAAGAAATTTTCTTCGGTAAACACCAGCGCCAGCCCCAAAAAAAGAGCGCTCAAAAGAACGGATAAAAATCCACACGCAAAAGCCGCCGGGAGCGCCAGGGCGGATTTTTTGTGAACAAAGGGGCTGCAAACGAGGTAGCACAGCACCGCCGGACAGGCCATGATCATCGTGTTGACTCCCAAAGCGGTAATGCCGCCAAATTGAAACAACAGCGCCTGCAGGATCAGCGCCACCAGGATGACCGGAAAGGCGGCCCAACCCAACAGCAACCCCACTAGGCCGTTGAGGATCAGGTGCGCATTGGCGGGCCCGATGGGAACATGAATCAAAGAAGCCACAAAAAACGCTGCTGAAAGAATACCGGCCTGGGCGATGCGGTCATAGTCGAGCTTTTTTAGACCAACGGCCGTTCCGGCAGCCGCCAAAGCCGCGCCGGATATCAGAACGGGGCCGGATAAAACGCCTTCTGAAATATGCATGTCTTCTCGTCCGCGGCCAGTTGTCCGTTGTTCTTTGAGATGGGGCAGTAGGCCTAAAAGGCTTGAAGATTAAACTTTAAATTCTTTAGCGCTGCTGCCAGTCGTGAAATTTGACCCAGATCACAGCGCCGATTTCCACATCTTTGTCGGTTCCATTGTGCTTCAATTTGAAATCAGCTGAGCTTAAAGCGGCAAAACCCCACCAGCCGGATTTGGGCGCTGCATAGGTAAATACGCCGTTTTTATCAGCCTTGATGGTTTGAGTGATCATATACTCGGTGGGTGCCATAAATTTCTTGTCGATGTTGAAATATTCGACCTCAACCATTGCAAACGGTATGGGCTTGCCATTGCGTTTAACCATTCCCTGAAAGATATTACCGGCATACAGGCCGAAGGGCTTGGACAGGGGAACGATTTCGGTCTGTAGCCCGATTTCTTCATCCCAGCCTTCGTCATCACCAAAAGCCGTTACCACCGTTTTGGTGTAGTGAATGATAAATGCGTCCTCGGCCGGTTCCCAGTAAGGTTCAGGCTCCATGTAAAACATATACACGCCCGGACGTTTGACCGGATAGACGGCTTTCCAGGCGCTGTGGCCCATTACCTGTGTCTGTTCCAGCGAACCCGACAGATCCTGCGTCCGGCCACCGGCAAGCACCCCGAATGCTTTCGGTTTAACCAGCTCCATACCCACCATTTCAAAGGGGTGGGAAAAAGAAAGGGTTAATTCGACAACCCTTTTGTCATCCTGCATGATCATTGAATCAGACGGAATAATCATCCCAAAATGACCCAGTGCCGGCTCTGTCACCAGAAGCAAATTTAACACAATGCACGCGAAAAGAGCCCCCTTTTTCATGTCCTTTCCTTTCGTAAAACTACAGATCGATAAAATAAACCCCGAGTCATATCCTTATATTCTAAATCTCTACCAGGTTCAATAGTGCAGATAACATTTAAGGGCATCGCAAGCAAATGGATTTTTTATTTTCGCCAATTTAAAACAAGTTTTTATTTCAACCCGCTGCGTAACTAAAGGATCTTGACTTGGCCTTGAAAAGACCTTATCTATCACGAAATCCAGAAAGCCGAGAATCGCGGAATAAAATGAAGCCCAAAATTAAAAATCTAATCCGAGTTGCCGCCCAAAAAGCGCATCAAAATGGCGACCTGCCGTCAGGCGACCGTGTGGAGGCCGAGGTCGAAGAGCCCAAAGCCGGCGCCCATGGTGATTTCTCGACCAATATCGCCATGGTGATGGCATCTGCTCAAAAAATGCCGCCGCGGAAAATAGCCGATATCATTACCGGTCATATTCAGGATCCGGAAGGCATACTTGTAAAAACCGAAATCGCCGGGCCGGGATTTATTAATTTTTTTTTAAAAACCTCAGCCTGGCATCCGGTTCTGCGAGAGATTCACACGGCGGACACCCGCTATGGCGCGACCGACATCGGCAAAGGAAAAAAATTCCAGGTCGAATTTGTCAGCTCCAATCCCACCGGTCCGCTGCATGTGGGTCATGGCCGCGGGGCTGCCGTGGGGGATGCGGTCGCCAATATTTTGGCCTTTTGCGGCTATGATGTTGAAAAAGAATATTACATAAATGATTCCGGTCGACAGATCCGCACCCTGGGGCAATCGGTTTTTTTACGATATAAAGAGATGCTCGGCCAAAAAGTGAAATTTCCCGAGGAATGCTATCAGGGGGATTATATTCGCGATCTGGCGGCAGAAATTAAAAAGGACAAAGGCGAGGCCCTGTTAAGCCAACCGGAAGAAGATGCCCTGATGAAATGTGCGCGCTTGGCGGCGGGAAAAATATTGGCCGGTATCCGGGAAGATCTAAAAACATTCGGCATTGAGTTTGATCGCTGGTTCAGCGAACAGAGCTTATATGATTCCGGCCGCGTGAAACAAATTCTGGCTGGTTTTCGCAACCAGGGAATTATTTACGAAAAAGACGGGGCCCTGTGGTTTAAAACCAGCGATTTCGGTGATGAAAAGGATCGGGTGGTCGTCAAGAATACGGGGGAAACAACTTATTTTGCATCCGACATTGCCTATCATCAAGACAAGTATGACCGCGGGTTTGAACGGGTGGTCGATGTATGGGGGGCGGATCATCACGGCTATATCCCCCGAATGAAGGCCGCTATTGAAGCCTCCGGGCATCGGCGTGACCAGTTTGATGTGATTTTGGTGCAGCTGGTGAACCTGCTCAGGGCCGGTGAGCCGGTGGCCATGTCCACCCGTGCGGGCAAATTTGAAACCTTAAGAGATGTTATTGACGATGTCGGTCGGGATGCCGCCCGGTTTATATTCCTGACGCGCCACTATGAAAGCGCCCTTGATTTCGATCTGGAGGTGGCCAAGCAAAAGAGCAATGACAACCCGGTATATTATGTTCAATATGTGCACGCGCGGATATCGAGCATTTTGCGCAAAGGCAGGGAGCGGGGAACGGTTGATCTTTCCTGGGATGATGCGGCCGTTGCCCGGTTAGAAGCGCCCGAAGAGATCGATCTGATTAAAAGCCTGGCCCGTTATCCCGATGTCCTGGCAGGCAGTGCCAAAAGCATGGAGCCCCACCGCGTTACCTATTACCTGATGGACCTTGCATCCGCCTTCCATACCTATTACAATAAACACCGAGTCTTAAGTGATGATTTGCAATTGCAATGCGGCCGGCTCAATCTTGTTTTGGCGGTTCAAAAAGTTATTCGCAACGGCTTGACGCTCTTGGGGGTCTCGGCTCCGGACAAAATGTAAAACGGGGTATTTGAGGGGTCGGGGAGTTTTTCTATCCGCTTTTTCCGACAGGCGGGCGCTCTGACTTTATTGAAAATGCCTGTGTTTGCTGCAACATTGGTTTCAGGGAAAAACTCCCCGACCCCTCGGGTATTTAGAACCCAGTTTGCCGATATCAGAAACATCAGGTATATTCAAATTTGAAGGGTGCAATACGGTGAGAAAAAAGAATAAACGCAAGGAACCGGAATTTAAGAAGCCGTTTATCGTGCTGACTCGCAGAAAGATTGCCGGCTGGATCTTTGTCATTTTTTTTCTGTGTGCCTGGATGTTTGTTCTCGGCATATTGGTCGGTCGGGGCACGGCTCCGGTTAAATTTGATATTGCCGAGATTGAAAAAAAAATAGAGGCTTCCCAAAAAGATGATCCCGGCAAACCAGGGGAAAAATCGAACCAGCGGGATTCCGCTACCCTAAAAGATAAAACCAAACTCGAATTTTATGAAGCCCTGAAGGAAAACTCGGAAGACACAAAAGTTCCGGCGCTGCAGAAACCGAAGATTATCAAACAAAAAATCGAAAAACCGGACCCCAAAGCCGTTTCCCCCAAACCCCCGGAGACGACTCCCTCAAAGCCAACATCCGCAAAAGCGGTTTCTCAAAAAACAGGGGCACAAAAATCCAAACCGGTCAAAACGCCTCAAAAGGATCCGCCGGCAAAGGAAAAGATTTCTACGGTTAAGAAAACCGCCACCACAGGGCCCAGATATACCATTCAAACAGCTGCCTTTAAAAACGCCCAGGACGCGGATCGATTGATTGAACGACTAAAAAAGAGCGGCTATCCGGCCTACCGGGTGATCGGTAAAGTTCAGGGGAAAGGGCTCTGGTTCAGGGTCCGGATCGGTGAATATAAAAGCAAGTCAGAAGCCCAGGGCGTAATGAAAAAGCTAAAAAAAGAAGGTCACAAGTCCATTCTGGTAATGAAATGACGAACCGATCTCATCCAGTTGCCGAAATCGGCCTTTGACGTTCAGACTTCAAGTTGAATACGGTTAAACACAGACAAATATCAGCCGACAACTTACAACCTGCAACAGACACGGAAGGACATGAAAATAACCAAAGAACAAGTTCTATATGTTGCCCACCTGGCGCGCCTCGATCTGGATGAGGAATCGATTGAGAAATTCGCCGGGCAAATTGACGAGATTTTGGGCTACATCGAGAAATTGAACCAGGTCGATACCACGAACGTAAAACCAACTTCGCACGCCATCTTTCTGACGAATGCCTTTCGCGAAGATAAGGAACGCGAACCGATCGAACGCGAACTGGCCCTGGCCAATGCACCTGAAAAGGAGGATGGGAGCTTTGTTGTGCCGAAAGTCGTCGGATGATGCATTTGAAAAAGTGCTATGGAATTATTTGAGTTAACAATCGAAGAGGCCCACCGGTTATTAAAAACAAAAGAAATATCTTCGGTGGAATTAACCCGCGCGGTTCTGGATCGCATCAATGCCGTGGAAGGCAAAGTTGATGCCTTTCTTACGATCTCGGAAAAAACGGCGCTGGTACAGGCTAAAGCAGCGGATCAAAAGATCGCCGGCGGCGATGGGGGGCCGCTGACCGGAATTCCGCTTGCGATTAAAGACGTGATCTGCACCCGGGATTTTCCAACGACCTGCGGATCGCAAATACTTGAGAATTTTAGACCACCGTACGATGCGACCGTCATTCAGAAACTCCGCAAAGCCGGGGCAGTAATCGTCGGCAAATTAAACATGGATGAATTCGCCATGGGGTCATCTACCGAGAACTCCGGCTTTAAAATTACCCGTAATCCCTGGGATCTGACGCGCGTCCCCGGAGGATCCAGCGGCGGGTCCGCTGCGGCTGTGGCTGCGGATATGTGCCTGGGGGCTTTAGGCTCAGATACCGGCGGTTCCATTCGCCAGCCGGCTTCATACTGCAGCACGGTGGGTATGAAACCGACCTACGGTCGGGTTTCGCGCTATGGTTTGGTTGCTTTCGCCTCGTCACTCGATCAAATCGGCCCGTTGTCCAAAAATGTGGCGGATTGCGCCCAACTGTTGAGCGTTATTGCCGGTTATGATGCTTCAGATTCGACATCGGTACCCCAGGCGGTGCCCGATTATACCGCCGCTTTGCAAAAGGGCCTCAAGGGCGTGCGGGTGGGCATCCCCAAAGAATACAGCACCGGTGCGGGAATGGATCCTGAAGTGTTAGATACAGTCAACAAGGCGGTGCAAATCATCGAGGATCTGGGTGCTGAAAAATTAGAGGTTTCACTGCCGCACACCGAATATGCCGTTGCCGCTTATTATGTGATTGCACCTTCTGAAGCGAGTTCAAATCTGGCGCGTTACGACGGCGTCAAGTACGGTGCCCGGGACAAAGATCAGGACGAGTTAATTCAAATGTATCGAAGCACGCGCTCTCAGGGGTTTGGTCTCGAAGTTCAGCGGCGTATTATTATTGGGACCTATTGCCTTTCAGCCGGCTATTATGATGCTTATTATGGCAAGGCCTCCCAGGTGCGG
>JASFIU010000044.1:0-16310 GCA_050122495.1 Desulfobacterales bacterium
CAACCAGCACCGCGTGATCATCTCAGTATCCAAACAAAAAGACAGATCCGATGTGGGCAAAAAGGGCTATGTGCTGGGGTCGGACGATAATTGGGATTATTTTTACTCCGGAAAGCCGGGGCTGACGGTCCCCGGATTTGGCTGGGTTCGATCCTACATGTATGATTCATCCGGCATTAACATTTATTATGAAATTGACCCCTATACACCATTGGTCCGCTGCGCGACATTTAAGTGGCTGCGGGCCGGCTGGTCCAAAATTAACGCCGTCAAAAATCATCATATCCACAACGGGATGAAACGGTTTGCAAAATCCTTCAAGGAAATCTTGGAATATCCCAAACTGCCGAGCATGAATGTTTTTAGCGATGCATATGCTAAAATAAAAGCCATGTCTGAAAATGAGCTTAAAGAAGGAATTAAAATCCATCTAAATAACCTGAAAAATCGATACGGCCGCGACTATCGTCCGGCCCGCACCTGGTCTCCGAAAATTTTTAAAGACCAAAGCCCCTGGTTTCAGATGTCAACGCAAGCCATGCAGTCTGCATTAATGATGGAATATATGAAGTACGCCCTGGGAAAAACGGATGCGAAAGGCGTTGTGGCGCTTTTAAATCTTTCGAAATAAAGTTAGCGATATTGAAGATGCGCTATTTTGAGGATTTTGAGGTCGGTGATATTTTTGAAATCGGAAGTAAAAAAGTAACCCGGGTGGAAATGATTGCTTTTGCCGAAGCCTTTGACCCCCAGCCCTTCCACACCTCTGAAGAAAAAGCCCAAGATTCGATTTTTGGTAAATTAGTCGCCAGCGGCTGGCACACCTGCGCGATTTTTATGCGCTTATATGTGGACCATTTTCTTACCGAAACCATCAGCCTGGGATCTCCCGGCGTCGATCATGTCCGCTGGTTAAAACCTGTGTTTCCAAATGATATCCTCTCAGGCAGGATAACGATTCTGGAAACGAAGCCTTCTTCTAATCGCGCCGGTGTCGGGAGCATCAAAATTAAAGGTGAAATGCTCAATCAAAGCGGTGAGGTGGTTATGCAGCTTGAAGGCACCGGGTTATTTGCCAAGAAACATCCGTAATTTTTTGCTCCCTTCTTATTTTATCCCATCGGGCACATGTTCATTTCAAATCGATATTTCGAAAATCTACAATTTGCGCATTAACCTTGACTTTATTTTCCAGCTATCTTCCCTCTTTAATGTTCGCAAAAGGCACCCGCTTTGCGGGAGGCTGTTAACTTAAATGGAGGTGATGAGATGACATCGTCCGTACCGATTGTGTGCCCCTACTGTGGGGTTGGCTGTAATTTAGAACTGTCTTTAGACGAAAACGGAAAGCCGGTTAAAAGCAATGCCTCCGGCCGGAATGCGGAGCTGAATGCCAAGTATCTGTGCGTCAAAGGCTTTACGGTGCATGAGCTTCTCAACCATGAGGAGCGGTTGACCCAGCCCTACATCCGTAAAGCAGACAAACTGGAACTGGTCTCCTGGGATGAGGCCATCCAATTTGCGGCCCGGCGCCTGAAGGAGATCTCGCGCAAGTACGGCCCTGAAAGTATCGGCATGCTCTGCAGCGGCAAAATCCTCAACGAAGAGAACTACCTTTCACAGAAATTCCAGCGCGCCGTCATCGGCAACAACCACGTCGACAACTGCGCCCGATTGTGACACGGACCGTCCGAAGCTGCTCTGAGGCGGCAGCGTCCGACATCACCGCGTTGCCAACCACGGCCATGACAGGGACAGGCATAAACAGCGCCAAAGGCACCGGCGCCATCACCGGCGCCATAACCATGGCAGCGTACACTACTCTACGTCATACAATCACGACGATGATTACAACAAAACCTCCTGTAACGAATACGGTAGAAATTGCGTTTATGATTATTACTACGATAGATGTGATTGCGGCTAAGACACCTTTTTTAGATGGGTTTTAATTAAAGGTTGAGTGATTGAGTTGGACGGGCAAATCATGCCCAGGGCCTTAAACTTCGGGGACGCCTGCTTAAAAATTTAGGATGCCCCCTCATCTTCCCCTAATCCATTGGTTATCCTAGAAGGTTGACGTCCCTCTAAGTATTATATATTCACTATTCTAAATTATTAACCTAATTAAGGAGAATCGCTATGGCAAACGGTTACATGGGTAAAATTATGAGTGTAAACCTCACCGACGGCAATATTGTCGAAGAGGCTTTGGGTGAAGATCTGTGTCGCGATTATATTGGTGGTTACGGCATTGGCGCCAGGTTGTTATATGAACGCATACCGGTCGGAGCCGATCCATTAGGACCCGACAATATATTGGGCTTTCTGACAGGTTCGTTAACGGGCACTCCGGCTCTGATCGGGTCGCGTTTTGTTGTCGTTGCCAAATCTCCCAAAACCGCCGGCGGATGGGGAGACGCAAATTGTGGCGGCTTTTTTGGGCCGCATCTTAAGTTTGCCGGTGTTGACGGTGTATTATTTAGCGGCATATCTGCGAAACCGGTGTACCTTTTTATCCATGAGGGCATGGCAGAGCTTTTGGAAGCATCTGATCTGTGGGGCATGGGCGTCAGCCAACTGGAGGATGTGTTAATGGAGCGCCACGGGAAAGATGTTCAGATATGTTCGATTGGACCTGCAGGTGAAAAGTTGTCCTTAACCGCCTGTATCATGAATGATAAAGAGCGGGCTGCCGGCCGTTCCGGATTAGGTGCAGTGATGGGATCCAAAAATCTTAAAGCGATTGTCGTTAAAGGAAAAATGAAAGTTCCCCTGCATGATGAAGACAAGATGAAGGCTTTGAGAAAAAAATATCTGAAGGAAGCAACCGGTGCTTATGAAGTCCTCAATCAATATGGAACCGCCGGCATTACCCAGGGAGCCATTTTAACAGGTGATGCTCCGGTGAAAAACTGGGGTGGTGCCGGTACAACGGATTTCCCCCCGGAGATGGCCCAAAAAATCAGTGATGATGCGGTTGTCGGTCTCGAAAACTACAAGCCCTATGGATGCTGGCGTTGCCCGATTGCCTGTGGCGGCAAAGTTACCCAGCGCAGCGGAAAATATGCGCTTGAGCTCAACGATGGCAAAGGACACAAACCGGAATATGAAACCCTGGCGATGTTCGGATCCAATTTGTTGAATGATGATTTGCCCGCCATCGTTAAAGCCAATGAAATTTGTAACAATCTGGGGATGGATACGATCACGATCGGTGCCACTATCGCTTATGCCATTGAATGCTACGAAAACGGTCTTATCACGCAGGACCAGACCGACGGCCTTGAGCTGACCTGGGGCAATGCCGAGACAATTGTTGCATTGACGGAAAAGATCGGTAAACGCGAGGGATTCGGAGAAATCCTTGCCGATGGCATAAAGGAAGCATGGCAAAAATTGGGAAAAATCGGCAGCGACTATGCCGTCCATATTGACGGTGAAGAAATACCGGCCCACGATCCGAAATTTGTTCCCGGTCTGGCAACCACCTATCTTCTGACAGCAACACCTGGCCGGCACACCCAGGGCGGTGAACTGAACCCCTCACCCGGATTGAAAATTCCTAAAACAGACAAGTACACCTATACCGGAAAAGCCCGAAGTCATCTTATCCTGGTGGCCGCCATGGAAGTTTGCAATGCGGCCGGTCTCTGTATGTTCGGATATCTGAGTTATCCCTGGCAGGCGATTCCCGATCAACTCGCCGCGGCCACCGGTCAACAATACGATTTGGAAAGCATCATAGAGACGGGTATTCGAATCTTCACGATGCGCCACGTATTTAATTTGCGGGAGGGCATAAATCCGTTGACACGCAACATGCCGGGTCGGATTGTCGGGGAGCCGCCGCTGAAAGAAGGCAATGTCAAAGACATCACAGTCGATTATAAAACAATGACAGCCGAATTTCTCCAGGAACTGGGCTGGGATCAAAATACGACTGTACCCAGTGAAGAGAGCCTTCGAAAACTCGGGATGGACTTCTTGATCGATGACATGAAAAAGGTCGATTTTCAATCGATTTGATGGATAAATTTTTGATGATGTGAACAATTATTCTGTAATCCAGCATTGCAGAACCAGAAACCGCTATTTTTGATTTCACTCCCGATTTTAAAAAATTAAGTGGAAAAGGGCGAAGGAGGATTATACGGTAACCGGATTTTTCGTTCATTAAAACTACGGCAGGTCATGCCGAAGGTGTATAAGCCGATTCTGATAGCCCCCTATTTTTCTAATTCGGCAATGCGATCCGCCTGCTGTGCCACGCGGATGATCCAGTCGTTGTCGTCTTTGAGGTGGATTTCGGCCAGGTGATTGAATTCTTTTGCCTGGGCGGCAGATCCTTTCATCAGCCAGGCCTCGGAAAGATAGTAGTAATTTTGTCCATTGGCCGGATCCAGGCTAACGGCCTGTTCCAGTGCCCGGATTGCCTTGTCCGGCTGGCGGTCCTCCAAAAGGCGCCGACCCTGTTCGGTCAATTGCAGCGCGGCCACCGCGCGCGGGTTCCCTTCAGCGGCCTCATCAGACATCGTTGTTTCTTCGGCTTCGGGGGTGTCTGTTTTTAAAATCGGCTTTGGACATCCGGCCAGCCATACGGTTAGCAGGATCAGGGAGACGATTTGAATGGGTCTGGTTTTCATCGATCATCCTCCTGGGACACATCCTTTGGGCTTTCCATTATTTTTCCGGCGATGCCGTCCTTGTCGTGCAGCGGGCAGTGCGCAGACGGTGCTTGGCCGGCCAGAAAATATTCATCGATCGGTTCGGGGCAGCCATCGATCGCGATCAGACCGGTGAGCGCACAAACCGATATCTTCTCGACGCCCCGGGGGGCCTTAAATTGCGTTTCGGATCTGTACTGGGGGATGGCCCTCATCAGATCGGCCCAGATTGGCAAGGCGGCCGCCGCACCGGTGGACGCAATCGTATCCCCATTGTCAAAACCCACCCAGACCAGGGCCAGAATATCGGGTGTATACCCCACAAACCAGGCATCCCTAAAATCGTTGGTCGTTCCGGTTTTACCCGCCACCGGCCAGGAGACACCCCTCCATCGCAATGAACGCGCCGTGCCTTCGTCGACCACACTTTGCAGCATAACGGTCATAATGAAAGCTTGGGCCGGCGGAATGACACGCTCGATATTCAAATGCTTTTGCTTCAGGACGTTGTCATGCTCATCGGCGACGCCTTTTAAAGATAGCGGAAACGGCTGCACACCTTCCGCTGCAAAAACGCAATATGCCCGCGCCAGTTCAAGGGGGATGACTTCAAAAGCACCCAAAGCCAGCGAGGGATAGGGCTTTAGGGGGGTTGACAGATTAAATCTGCCGGCCGTATCCACGATCTGATCAAGGCCGACTTTCATGGCCAGATCGACGGTGGCCAGATTGTACGACTTTTTAAGGGCATTCTTCACACTGACGCTATATTCGGTCACCGGCTCAAAGTTCCGGGGTTCCCATAGTTTTCCGTCCACCGTATAGGTTTTCGGATCGTTCGACAGCAGGGTTGTCGGTGTAAATTTGGCCAGGCCGGTCAGATAGACCAATGGTTTAAAGGCGCTGCCGGGCTGACGCCGGGCCTGGGTGATTCGGTTGAACTGGCTGATGCGGTAATTGCGGCCGCCCACCAGGGCAAGGATGTGCCCCGTTTTCGGCTGCATGACGACAATGGCCCCCTGAAGTTTTTGTTCCGGGGTTTCGCGTTGCAGTTCCGGATTTGCCCTTTCCAGGCGCTCCAGACCCTTTTCCAGGGCCCTTTCGGCGGCCATCTGAACCTGGGTGTCCAGCGTCGTGTATATAGACAGCCCCAGACTGGAAAGGTCTTCGGGGCGGTAGAGGGTCTTGAGCTGTTCGGTCAGGTAATCAATAAAATAGGGCGCTTTTGTCCCGGATACGGTAAAGCCGACCGCTTTAACCGGCTGCTCGAGCGCGAATTGAAGGTCTGCTTCCGAAAGCCATTCTAAGCGGTGCATTGATTGTAAGACCGCATCGCGGCGGTTACGGCAGCGTTCCGGGTCCCGGTAAGGTGAATAATGATTGGGCGCTTTGATTAAGCCCGCCATGATGGCCGCCTCCGAAAGCGTCAGGTCCCTGACCGGCTTGCCGAAGTAAAAATAAGATGCTTCCCCGAACCCGTTGATGGCGACCGAACCTTTCTGTCCCAGGTAGATTTCATTTAAATAGATTTCTAAAATTTCATTTTTGCCGTATTTTAATTCAATAATAACCGCCAGGAGGGCTTCTTTGAACTTGCGCGTAAGGGTTCTGGCAGGTGTCAGAAAATAATTTTTAGCCATCTGCTGGGTTAAGGTCGAGCCGCCCTGGCGGATGGCCCCGTGACGCAGATTGGTAATCAGCGCCCTGAGGATGCCGCGCAAATCGATACCGGAATGCTGAAAGAAACGGTGGTCCTCAGCCGCCAAGACCGCCTGAATCAGATGCTCCGGAACCTGATCAATCGAGATCAGATGCCGGCGTTCGCGTTCCGGGCCAAAAAACTGCATCATTTCCTCCGGTTCCAATTCCAAAATCGGGATGTTATCCTCGTTGTCCAATCGGTGTATCGTTTCGATCTTATGGTCACCGGAAATGATACGAACCGGGAAACCTTCCCGGGTGCGCCACGGTGTTTTTAAATCATTCAGGAAAATATTCATTTCCGGCGGTGTCATCTGGAGTTCGCCTTTTTGAGATGGCCGGTGATTTACGCGCCGGTAGCCCAGATTGGCGAGCTTTTCGCTAAAAATGACCGGATTGAAGCGTTGGCCCGGATAGAGCAGTGTCGTATCCGAGTAAACCGTAGAGGGGATATGCCAGCGTCGAGCGGAGAAGCGCTTTTCGACCTGGTTTGAAAGGTACCACCCATACACTGTCAGGCTAAAAACAGTTAAGATAAAGACAAGCAAGGCGTATTTTAAAATCTTTTTCAGCATGCATCTCACAAAATTAAATTCGAAATCCGAATATCGAAATTCGAAACAATTTCGAATATCAAATGATCCAAATTCAAAAGTTTTGAACATTTGAAGTTAAGATTTCAATATTGTTTCGGTTTTCGGATTTAGTGCTTCGGATTTAATAATATAACTCAGATTTATATGATAGGGAATGTATAAAAGCGTTTTCTCAGCTATACGGAATTGAGCTTATAAAATTTTATGGCTTATTCCAACCCCGTAGTCCCCAAAATAAGGACACTAAGGCCAAAGCGCTGATGATTGCCGAAACAATTGAGGTGGCGTAAATGCCGCCCGCCAGCCAGATGGGGCCACCGATTAAGGCGCCCACAACCCGACCGATGCCGCCGGTTGCCAGATAACTTGCCATCATGGTTGCCCGTGCTGAGGGCAATAATTCGGTGAAAAGAGAAAGACCGGTAACAATCATAAACTCAAATGATAAAAAAATCAGAAATAAGCCGACCAGTGCCGGACCCAGGGTTTGTCCCAGATAGGGCAGGATGGCGTAGCAGATGATGCAAGCCGCTAGACCCCCCAGTAGCGATCGTTTGAGTCCGAGACGATCTGCCAGCGCTGCCGTCAGGGTTTCACCGGCCAATTCGGCAATGCCGATAACGGCTGTACCGAAGCCCAATGCCACAATGCTAAGACTAAATCGATCTTCGAGCCAGGCGCCATAGACAACAAATAGATTGTCATTGGCCGTGCTGACCAGAAATGAGTAGAAAAGGGCTGCCAGAGCCGCTCTTTCCCGCAGCAAAGGGCGCCAGGCACCTTTGAAAAGCAACGGGGAATGTTCCTGGGGGTCTTTTTGCCCGTCTTTTTGAATTAAAATTCGTAAAACCAAGATTCCCAGAAGGCCGAAACCCGCCATGACAAAAAAGGGTGATCGCCATCCCAGCCGGTCGATGAGAAGTGCAATCGCCGGTATCCCCAGCAATGTGCTTCCGGCCCAGCTAAATTCAAGAAACCCGATGACCAGGCCCCTGCGATGAAACGGGACACGCTCACCGACATAGGCCTGCAGGGCTGGATCAAAAATGCTTTTCCCTAAACCCGCAAGGAATAGAGCCATTAGAATCACGCCGTAAAATGGAAAGAATCCCCCCGCAAACATGCCCACGACAAGCATTGCCATCCCTGTTAGCATCATGGAGCGATACCCCAGGCGGTCTGAAATAGGGCCAAAGAAAAGGCCTAAAACCGAAGTCGCCTGATTTATGGCAATCAAGGAGGTAATCGCAGTGAGGGGGACCCCCAGGCCGCGGCTTAACGCCGGGGCAAAGGGATAGACGAATCGGCGCGCCGTATTGAGCACAAGGCGACATAGGGTGGTCACGACGATTGCCAGGATTAGCTGAGTGACAGAAGTTGAGGTTTTTTCAGAAACAACAGGTTTTGACATGGCCAGTCATATTAGAACCCATCTCAAAAATACGTCTAAATTTTTGAGATGGGTTCGAGAAGGGATTTGGTTACTATCACTTAATCTGCGCTTTGCGTAATCGTTTCAAACTCGGGTGGCTCATGGAGATGTTTTTTAACATAGCAAAGATCAACCGCTTTAATGATTGCGGGTATGTATTTTTCCGGAAACTCCGGCGGCAGTGTGAGTTTTATCCTGATTTTTTCTACCATATGGGTTTTTTTATGGGTTTTAAATTCAAGTTCGAGTTTTAATTTTTGCGTATCGATGTTGCGTTTTTCACAAAATCCCAAAGCATATAAACCCGCACAGGTGCCCAGTGAGGCGAAAAACAAGAAAGAAGGTGTTGGTGCTGAATTCTCACCGCCGTCTTTTTCACTTTGATCGGTTTTGATCGTAAATCCTTTGAAGTGTGCATCGACTTTTTTTCCGCCCGGAAAACTGATTTCCATTGCCATGAGTTTGTCTCCTTCAAATATAGTGGGTTAACGTCGAGGTAATTTGCCAGCCCGATCAAATTCATTTTCTTTTATTAACCACAGAGAGCACAGAGTTTAAATCCTAGGTTAAGATATAAAATTTATTGTTGTTCTCTGTGTGCTCCCTCCGGTCTGAGCTCAGGTTCGAAGACTGCGAACTCTGTGGTGAAAATTCATTAGCCGTACAAATCCGCATAAAACGATCCTCGGAATTCGATTTTATCAGGATGCCAGCAGATACCATAAATTGCCGGTGCTTTCAATCATGCATTCGGATATAAAAAATTTGACCGGACCCTGTATAATCTAATGTAATTATTTATAATATAATAATAATTACATCCTGTTTATTTGTTTTTTCATCCATAAAAATCTAACCGAATAAGATATTATTCAAGAAAAAACAACCTTTAGCCGATAATCTCATTATAATCTGCAGATATGGGTCTACATTTAACCAATTTTGCATGAAAAACGACCGCTTAGATCCGAATTTCATTCGCTAAGCGAAAGGAGTTTTCCCAAATGGAACTAAACGAGTTAACGTGTCCGCAATGTGGTCTTGTTAATAATTATCTTTCGGAAGCCTGCGCTCAGTGCGGGATTATTTTTGTGAAAAATTCTGCCGCACAGGCCGCGTCAAATGACCCCGCCAATCAGGCGCTGGCCGAACAAGATGAACGCAAAAGGAAAGACATAGAAGAGGCCGAGGCCATATTGAAGCAAACGGATCCCGCCGCCGAAAATGGCACTTCGGAGGATGCAACCCTCACGATGCCAGATTCTGCTGAAAAAACCGAGGATACCATAGAAATGGAAATCCCGGCCGAACCTGAGCCTCCGGAAATAAAATCGGAAACCGCATCTGATGATGAAGTGAAATCAGAAGAGAATCAGAATTCGGAAAATCCGGAACTGGAAATGGAAGCTATTGAGACCTCAATCGAAATGGTGACCGAACCCACGGATGTTGAAGAGCTTTTTTTATCAGAGGTGAAGGCAGACCCATCCGAAGGGCCGACAGATACGGAAACCGGCGAAAAATCGATTGATCAGAAGATGGATACGCAGGACGCCGTTGAATCGAGTGATAAAATGGCTGAATCGCTCACCATGGAACCGGAAAACAAAGATCAGAAACAAGATGATACCACCGCTGATAAAAAATCAGGAACCGAGCCTCCAGCCGATACGAAACCGCAGGGAGATCAAAAGGAAGAGGCTTCGGAAACCACCGAGCCGACCCTGGTGAAAGACGCTGACGGAGAAGAAGCTGAGCCGGAAAATGCCGAAAAGGCACCTGCGGATGAGACCCGGACGGCCGAGCAAAAGATATCGATCGAGGAAGAAACGGAATCGACGGCGGCCAAAAAGGCACCGATTATAAACGAAGCCTGGGTGCCGATAAAGCCTGAGAAAGAACCGGAAGCGGTCGATAGTCAGGAAGAAGCTCTGGTAAAACAGCAGGAGATCCAGGTGCTGGAAGCCCTGAAAAAGCAACGCGAAACTCAGGCGAAGGCCGAAGCCCTAAAAAAAGAAAAAGCGGTCCAGGCCAAAGCTGCGGCTCTAAAAAAGAAAAAATTGGACCAGATCAAACTCGAAGCGTTAAAAAAGCAAAAAGCGGCTCAAGCCAAAGCAGAAGCACTGAAAAAACGGAAAGAAGCCCAGGCCAAGGCAATATCCCTCCAGAAGCAAAAGACTGCCCAGGCCCGGGCAGAGGCGTTGAAAAAGCAGAAGGAAGCCCAGGTGATAACCGAAGCATCCGCCCGGGATATACAGGTCGCCAGCGGCAGTGTTGAAGAAGCGGCTTCACCTAAAACCAAAGAAGGTTTTAACGTCCATGAGAAATTGTTGGGCCTGCTCAAAAGATACAAAGGCAAGGCCATCGGGATCAACTACGATAATTCCACTGAAATCAAGGAGGCCGAGCTGATCGAGGCCAATGAAGAATTTTTCAGTGTGATGGTCAAGGATAAAAAACTACAGTACAGCTATCCGTTAAAGAGCATTTTAACCATTATCGAGGGGCAGGAAGGGGTTGAAACCGGCCAGGATGACAAAAAATCAAAATTTGATGCTGTTATCAAGGTCTATCCCCTCGTATCGCTTTAAAATTGAAAATGACGCCATTTTAAAACCCGCTGAATAAAATTAGCAAAAGCGCCTAAGGCTTGGAAATAGATGATATGCTTTCCAGCTTTAGGCGCTTTTTTTTATTCGTTTTCATCTTAAAATATGGTCCCGCTTGCAGCGTGACCTGGTCTACATTTCGACAGCCGAGACCGGACAAACCGCGGCGAAGCTCGCCAGAGCGAAGACGGGCCTGCCGCGGCGAAGCTCGCCAGAGCGAAGACGGGTGGATTCCTGCCAGAATTGATTTTCTCGTCTTTTTATGTAAATCTAAACAGAGTTCAAATTTTCCCCAAATAAAATACAAAATGATTCCTTTTATATTTGAAACAAATCAATTGGGATGATGTTTTCCCAATAACCCTTTTAAAACATGCTGGTGAATCCTTATGAGATATCCCATGATTAATTCAAAATTGTTTGCCCGCAACAGGCAGCGTTTTTGTAAACAACTCAAGCCGAATTCGATTGCGGTGTTTAATTCCAATGACTTCATGCCGACCAGCGCCGATGGCACGCACCCGTTTATCCAGCAGACGGATATCCTTTATCTGAGCGGCATCGATCAGGAAGAAACCATATTGGTTATTTGTCCGGACACCCCTGAAGAGAAGCACAAAGAAATCCTGTTTATAAAGGAAACCAACGAGCAGATTGCCACCTGGGAAGGGCAAAAATATACCAAGGCGCAAGCACAGAAAATTTCCGGAATTAAAACGATCCACTGGACTTCAGAGCTGGATACGATTTTACGGCCCCTGGTTATTGGGTCTGAGAATATTTATTTAAACACCAATGAGCATCTGCGGGCAGCAGTTGCCGTCGAGACGCGCGACATGCGCTTTCTCAAATGGTGCCGGCAGGTTTTCCCGCTGCATCATTATGAACGTCTGGCGCCGATTATGAATGATTTGCGGGCAGTTAAATCATCTCTGGAGATCAAGCAGATTAAAGCGGCCTGCGGAATTACAGAGAAAGCATTTCGGCGTCTGCTCGGTTTTATCCGGCCCGGGGTGTGGGAATATGAGATCGAAGCCGAGATCGTTTATGCGTTTATGCGAAATCGATCGCGCGGACCGGCCTTTGAAACCATCGTGGCTTCCGGAATCGACTCCTGCACCCTGCATTACGTCAAAAATGATAAACAATGCAATGACGGAGACCTGGTGCTCATCGATTTCGGCGCTGAATATGCCAATTATGCTTCTGATGTTACAAGAACGCTTCCGGTAAACGGCCGGTTTTCGAAAAGACAAAAAGAAGTGTACAATGCCGTCTTAAAAATTCAAAAGGCCGCGATTAAAATGCTTAAACCGGGCAATACACTTGAAAAATATCAAGAGGACGTGGCCAGGTTAACCGAGGCGGAACTGATTCGTCTGGGGGTGTTGAAAAAAGCAGCCGTCAAAAAACAATCCAAGGATTCACCGCTTTACAAAAAATTCTTTCCCCACGGCGCCTCACACCATCTGGGACTGGACGTGCACGATTATGGTGATAAATATCGCAAATTTGAATCCGGAATGGTCTTCACCTGCGAGCCGGGGATTTATATCCGCGATGAGGGCATCGGGGTCCGAATCGAAAATGACATTTTAATTACCAAAGACGGTCCTGTTGATTTGACCGAAACCATCCCGCGTGAAGCCGAAGAGATTGAAGACCTGATGAACCAATGATCATTTTATTACTAGAGCACGAGATTTGGAAATTACGAAACTTTATTTTCTTTTTTCGTGTTTTCGTCCTTTCGTGCTTTCGTGATTAATTTATCTTTTTGCGCCGATGCGTTTTGTTTTTTAAGGGCTATCTGTTCTCTTGCTAAATGGTCGGCACAGCGGATAGGTTCGGGGAGGCGATAGCCGCGACAGGATTTTAAAACAATCTGGATACTGTCCTTTAGATCCATTAGGTGCCCGATGGATACGAATACGGGTTTTACGGCCGTGCGGGTTCGCACCACCGCTCCGATGGTTTCATCTCCGGCGGTCAGGTAGGCGATGCTGCCTCGGGTGGATTGCGGTTCCTGGTAGTCTCCCCATAATATTGTTTTAGCGCAGCCGATGGACGGGATGTCGGTCAGCAGCCCGATATGGCTGGCGATACCGAATCGGCGCGGATGGGCAATTCCCTGCCCATCAACGATTAAAAGGTCAGGTCGCAATGTCAATTTGTCCATGGCTTCCAGAATCACCGGGCCTTCTCTAAATGCAAGCATCCCGGGAACGTAGGGGAACGAAACCGGTCTTGAGGCCACTGCTTTTTCCAGGATATTCAGATCCATCAGGTTTATAACCACAACAGCTGCATGAGCGCTGTCATCCGTGTATCCGGCATCTACACCGGCCACCGTCGCAATTTCGGTGGGTTTGACGCGCGATTTTTGAATCACCCGTGAAGCAAGCTTCGTTTGAAGTGCAATCGCCGCTTCGGATTTTAAATCCCACAGGTGGTCAATTTTTTGGATACCCATTCTCACCACTATTTATGCCCGGAAAAAAATTTTGGAACTATACCGACTAAAGTGAGCTTGGCATGATTGACATCCAGGAAACCCAACAGCAGCTCCGGGACCACGTAAAGACCCTGACGGTGACCATCGGTGAACGCAGCGTGGATTTGCCCGCCAAACTCAAAGAGACCGCCGCGTACATTAAGTCCTTTTACCATGCCATTGGCGTCCCGGTAAACAGCCAACCGTATTCGTATGCTGATTTTACGGTCGAAAATATCATTACAGAAATATCATTCAGCCCGAATGCGAAATACCGGTTCCTGCTGGGAGCCCATTATGATTCGGTGGCTGGCACCGTCGGTGCGGATGATAATGCTAGCGCCGTCGCCGTCCAGCTGGAGACGGCCCGGCATCTGGCAGCGCTGAGGGGTGATACCAAACTCGATCTGGCAGTTCAATTTGTCTCATTTGCGCTGGAGGAACCGCCAGCCTACAATACCCGTCATATGGGCAGCCGGATGTATGCCAGGAAAGCCCGTAATGATAAGGCCCAAATTGACGGCATGATCTGTCTGGAAATGGTCGGCTATACCTGTCATGAACCGGGCTGTCAGGGTTACCCATTTCCACTGATGTTTATGGATTACCCCAAGGAGGGCAATTTTATCGGCATCGTCAATAATTTTAAAAGTCGGAATTTTGCCCGCCGGCTGGTAAAACAATTTCAAAAGAATGATCAGCTTCCGGTGGTCAAGCTGACCGTCCCTTTCAATGGATGGGTGATGCCGGCCGTAAGACTCAGCGACCACGCCTCATTCTGGGATCAGGGATTTAAAGCCGTCATGGTGACCGACTCGGCCTTTTACCGCAATCCCTATTACCACACCGCCGCCGACACCATAGACAAACTGGATTTTGAATTTATGGCTGAGTTAGTGCAAAGTCTGGTGATTTTCTTTTTAACTGACGGTTATTTCTAGATTCAATTCTTCTCCCACCTGGTAAAGTCCTTTTTCTAAATGCGCTAAAGAGACCGTCACGGGAACCTGAGCTTCGATTTCCATAAAATAGATTGCAGTCCCGGATTCGGGTGAGTTAATCCTTTGTGAGGTCAGGCTTGCAATATTGATATTCTGGTCCGCCAGAAATCTGCTGATCTTGAAAACAATCCCGGCCTGGTCTATGCCTTCCACGTTTATGGTCTTTATGAAATGATCACTTTGTTTATCCCGGTCTTTGGCTTCCACTTCCCTGATGAAGGCCGTTATGCCCTTTTCCCTTTCAAGTCGCCGACAGGCGCTTACTAGTTGATCCTGCAAACCATCACCTTTACCGGTAAACAGAAGAATGATGGCAAATTCGTCCAGCATGTTTGTCATCGTGGAATCTTCAAGATTACACCCGTTTTCATAAATCACCTCGGTAACATCAGCAACGATTCCGGGCCGATCCTTGCTAAAAGCCGTCATAATAAATTTTTGTTCCATCCTTGGCCTCCCTTGAATTGATATCGATCATGGACCGCTTTTGCGCTCTAATGCATGTGAATCTCTATAAGTGGTTTCAAAACCCCATCTTCCCGCTAAAAAAAGCGGGATTTCGCAACTGATCTTATCTGTATTGAGGTGCTCAACCCCCGCAATACCGCGTTTAAGCGGGAAACCTGATCTGAGGTTTTGAAACCATTTCTAATGAAAAATAATGTAAAGCACTTTTAGCGATTGTATACTACCTGATTATTTTTTGTCCGTGTAGGTCTGTGTGGGTCCGTGGCTAATTAATATGCTCCAAAATCCACGTTTTCCATCAAATAGGCCTGGTCCGCTGCACTGCGGGCAAACACCCCGACATTGCCAAGGCGAATGTTCTTTAATCCTACGGCCTTGACACGATGATAGGCCTCGACCATTTCAGCCACCGTGGGGCTGGCATAATCTTTCATCCTGTATTCCGGGAAGAATGCTAAAATGGTAAACGGGATTTTGCTGTCAACAGCATATAAAATCCGGGCAATATTTCCCAGATCATGCGCCTCAACCAGACCGGGGATATACAGAGATAAAACCTCCAGCACAAAATCCCGTCGGATGATTTCCTCCGGCAGTTTTAAAATATGGGCGTTGGTGCAGCCGGTCAGCCATTGATGCTTTTTGGCGTCAAATGCTTTGATATCCAGCCAGAAGGAATCCACTCCGCTCGCTTTCAAATAATCCAGGTTTTGAGGCGTGAGCCCGTAACCATTAGTTTCAATCAACACCCACAATTTTGTTTGGGCTTTTATGAGGCGGGCACATTCGCCGTAAAACTCCGGGCAGCAGGTGATATCACCGCCTGTAAAACCGACGATGTTGCGGGCCGGTCCAAAACCCTGGGGGCTTAAAACGATCTGGTCGGCCGAGATTAAACCGGGGCAAAATGCCGAGGGCTTCTGATGGGTCACACAGCTGCCGCAGCAACGGCAGGAATCGTGAGCATGCCATGAAGTCGCCTGGAAGCGCGGCTCGAACTGGGTGACGGATTTTTCATATTCCAGCGCCGTATCCAGAATATCAAGGGGTGAATACCAGCTGCCGTCTTTTATCTTGCTGAAGTGCCAGGAGTGACATTTGCGGCACGCAAAATTGCACCCGGACTGGTAAAGGGAAAGGTAGTTCTCCGGGCGCGAGAGGTGGATGGAGGTGAATAGACGCTGAATTTGGTCGTTATCATATTTCAAAGTGGCCCGGCAGGCCTGCTGCTGCTTTCCATTCACTTCCACCGCGCATTTGCCGGGCGCAAAGCCCTGCTCTTTTAATCGGCATTTGGAGGTTTCCATGGGAAAACGAATAATACAAAATCTGAATCAAAATG
>JASFIU010000045.1:0-16042 GCA_050122495.1 Desulfobacterales bacterium
AAATACCTCGAAAAAATAGGCTATCATGTTCGTGACTACTTCCTGGCGCAGATGGATCAATTCAAAGACATCCCCCGCGGCGTCCTGGCGCATTCCACCCATGTTCGGGGCACCGGCACCTATCAAAACGGTGTTGAAAAACCGCGGGTCGAGGTGGTTCTGGCAAGTGCTATTCCAAAGGAAAAATGCGAACAGATCAATTTAGGTTATTTAAATCCGGAAGAAATCAGAATTGAGGACTACCTGGACAGGGAAGAAGACGGCATCCTTTTTGTTGATCACGCCGGCGAAATCCTTTACCGCCTGGAGGACGGATAGCCGTTTCAAGAGGAGCTTACCATGAAACCTTTTTTATCGGAAGATTTTTTGCTGCAAACCGAAACAGCCAAAGTGCTTTACCACGATTACGCCGAGAACATGCCCATATTCGACTATCATTGTCATCTGCCCATTGAGGAGATTGCGGATGATCGTCATTTCGAAAATTTAACCCGGATCTGGTTGAACGGAGACCATTACAAATGGCGTGCGATGCGGGCCAACGGAGTTGATGAACATTTCATCACGGGCGACGCCGGCGATTATGAAAAGTTTGAAGCCTGGGCGGCGACCACCCCTAAAACCTTGCGCAATCCGCTCTATCATTGGACGCATCTTGAATTAAAGCGCTACTTCGATATTTCAGATAAACTTTTAAATCCGGAGACGGCCCGCGAAATCTATGATACCTGTTCGGAAATACTGCAAAGCGAAACCTTCGGTACACGTGGAATCCTGCAGCGGATGAATGTCAAAGTGGTCTGCACAACCGATGACCCGGTTGACACATTGGCGCATCACCAGGAGATCAAAGCGGACCAAAGCTTTAACATCAAAATCCTTCCGGCCTTCCGTCCGGATAAGGCCATGGGGGTCGAATCGCCCGAGGCGTTCAATCAGTGGGTCGATATGCTTGCAGCGGCGGCCGACGTCGATATAAATGATTTTGCATCCTTTATTGAAGCGCTTGAGAAAAGGCACGCTTTTTTTCATGAGATGGGCTGCCGTCTGTCCGATCATGGCATCGAGTGTCCCTACGCTGCAGATTATCGCCTGTCGGATATTTCCCGCTATTTTTCCGATATTCGACAGGGGCGCCCTTTGCAGCCGGAAGAAATTCTGGCATTTAAATCAGCCATGCTGGTTGTATTTGCGCAAATGGATGCGGAAAAGAATTGGACCCAGCAGTTTCACCTGGGTGCGCTCAGGAACACGAACACGAAGGCCATGCAGGCCCTGGGACCGGACACCGGCTATGATTCAATCGGCGATTTTGAAATTGCCAGACCGCTGGCAAAATTTCTGGATACCCTGGACCGGGACGGCAAATTGGCCCGGACCATTATCTATAACTTGAATCCCAGAGACCATGAGCTGATCGCCACGATGGTGGGCAATTTCCAGGATGCAACCGTTCCCGGCAAGATGCAATTTGGTTCGGGCTGGTGGTATAACGATCAAAAAGACGGGATCGAACAGCAACTCAACGTGCTTTCCAATATGGGCTTGCTCAGCCGGTTCGTCGGCATGCTGACCGATTCGCGCAGTTTTCTTTCCTATCCGCGGCACGAGTATTTTCGACGCGTTTTGTGCAACCTGCTGGGAAATGATGTCGAAAACGGCGAATTGCCGCCTGATATGGAACTGATCGGCAATATGGTCAAAGACATCTGCTACCGGAATGCCGTCGATTACTTTGGCATTGAAGTGTCCTGACCGATATTTGATTTGAAAAAATTTAAAGCCGTGTAAAAACTTCGATCACAATCGGATATCAAAAGCTTCCAGGTGTATCTCAAAAGTTTGAATATGTTTACAGTATCTGTAAATATGAGGGCGCAAGATACTTGGTTTCTATTGTTGATATCTGCAATTTAGGCCCACCTGATAGCCTAATCTCCACTGATAACAGCGATAAAGCAGAGGCCCCCGCCCCCGCCCCCGCCACCGCGATTCTTATCTGCGGAAACAGGATATAGAAAATTTACGCCCGCAATATCATCAGCCGTAGGATATTCTATATCACCCGCCAGGCTTTGCATAATGGCCGGTTCAGAGTCTTCGTGGCCCAGACCCAGCCCATGTCCCAACTCATGAACTGCAATACGTCTGAAATCATTAATTTCGAAATAAGGATCTCTCCACCACGGTCCGGAGTAGACGTCCCATTCTTCATCTTCGTTAAACACAACTCCGGCTTGAACGATCTCATTCGTATTATTTATGATCCAGATTATGGAAATGGCAATAATTTGATCTGACCAGGCCAGACCGCAGATACTATCTGAGAACGCAACTCCATTCCTAGCAGCACTAACATTCGGATCACGACATGGATCCCCGTAGCTATCTCTAACGATGCTAAATTTAAAGTTTGTTGCATCATTCCATCTATACATCGCTTCTTCGAATGCATCATCCCAAAGTCCGCCAGCGCCGGGAATATCCACATGAAACTTTGTTCTCGCCTTTGGCCATTTATTTCCGTCAGTCACATACGTATCAGCCAGAGTTGAAAAAAATATGACGAAAATGACGATTAAGGATAGAAGGTATCTCATTCCATAGTTTCCAGCATCATACGCAAATTCTGCTTAAACTCTTCAACTGTCCAGGCTTTTCCAATTTGCAATCGATCTGTGATCTTTACACCACTAGCCACACCGGTACTTAACCCATAAACCGGTACCTTTTCTAATGTTATCCCGGTCACCGGTTGCCGGTCGGCAGTTATCACGTGTTGTCTGGAAGTATATCGATCAGTTTCAATTAAAAAGTGGCCTTGCTTCCATCCGTAGAGAGGGTTCGCATATTGATGTGCAAGCGATTTAACAAAGTAAATACCTTTCTCGTCAAGTTTTGGATACTGCATTCTTGCGACCTGGACCTTGTACCCCCCGCTGACCCCGCCCAAAAAACAAAGATCAACCGTATCGCCTGAGTAGCTTCCTTTAAATACCTCATTGATTTCGAACAGAACGCATGTGCGTGGTAAAGGACTATCAGGATACATGACGTACTCAATCGCTATTACCTGTCCCTCAAAAACAAATTCAGTGTACTTCAACATCTCTTCAAATGTCACTGCCCGGATGGTTGTTGCAATGGATAGGGAGGGAAATAAGACCAGTGAAAAAACAAAAATGACCAGACGAATCTTTCTAAAACAAAGCACTTTTGTTCCACCCTTAAACATTATCAGGCCTCCTTATGGACAAAGAATCTTTTCGCAGGTGATCCTTTTATATCAATCATTTGATATTTCAACTTCAGGTCGTTATTAAATCTATGCTTTCATTGATGGCGGCCTTTAAGGCGTTAATTTCCATCTTTTGAACGTCTTTGGCAAACGGTTCGAAGGAAATATCTCCTTTATAGCCCAACTGAATAAGCAGTTCTAACTGCCCGCGGTTATTAAGGCGATCCCCATCCGCTATTAAAACGCGGTGGTCATCCTTATATTGATGCGAAGGAATATCACTTTCCACTCCCGAGACATGTACCAGTCCGGTGTAGGCGACATCATAATCATTTTTCAGTGAATCATCGGTATCCGGGCCCAGATGATGGTGGAAGGTGTCGTGCACAATTTTATAATTGCGGCAACCCGATTCCCGGATTGCCTGCAGGGCGACAACCTTTGAGCGCAGCGAGCATTCCTCAAACCCCAGCGGCTCGACGTAGCCATAGATGCCGCTATCCTCAAACAAGGTTTTGTAGGCTTTTAATGCCGATAAGGTTTCCTGCTTCACTGCCGCTGAATCCCTTTTGTCACTTATATCGTTTGTAGGAACCAACACGATCGCCTGGCAGTCAATGGCAACACAAAGGTGGATCAATTCTTTTAATTCTTCCAATTTTTCAGGTAAAACGGCCCCCAGATTAAACTTTTGCAAGGCATTGATTGTTAGGATCTTAATATTGTACTTTTCAGATAGCCCTTTTACCTGTTCGGGGGAATAGGGCTCAATGATACCGATTCCCGCAAGATCGTTGCGCAATTCGACCTTATTCAACGCCAGATCCGCGCATAATTTAAAGAATTCTTCCAGGCTCAGGCCTGGAAGAAGGATTCTGTTCAGGCTGATTTTTGATCGCGCAATCATAAGACCCTAACCTCCCTTCTGTTTACAAAAGAACTATGATGTCGAAGCGGATAAGTCAAGGGTGACAAACTTGGAAATCAGCAAATTCAAAATGGTTATTATCGAGATATGGACTTTACGATTGGGGAGCGTTGATTATTGGCTTGACACGGTGAAACCTTTTGGAGATATTCTTCTAGCTTATTAAAAAAAAGAATACGGATGTATAACCCTAAGAGGGTACTCCATGGTGAGCGCCTTCTGTTTTAATTATTTTCGGAGCATTGGAGTATGGCTTTCGTTCTTTCGTTGCGTGTTACAGGCCTTTGCCGCGTCATATCGGCTACGGCCGCGCAGACGGGTTACGAGTTGCGAGTCTTGTCCTGCAGGGTTTATTTTGCAATATTTTAACCCGGAACTCGAAACACGAAACTCGAAACATTCCAAACGCTAAAGGAGCCTATCATGGACAAAATGAAAACGGTAACGCTTTATGCGGATTGGGATCCCAAGCCGGATTTCAAACTGGGATCAAAGGATATTGAAGGGAAGTTGAGCTATCTGGGCAGTAAAGTTTGGAAAAATCCCACGATAGAGATCGTTGAAAAATCCATCCCCACGCCCGGTCCGGGGCAGGTCATAATCAAAGTCAAGGCCTGCGGCATCTGCGGCAGCGATGTTCACATGGCCCAGGCCCAGCCGGACGGTTATATTTTCTATCCGGGGCTGACGGCTTTTCCGTGTACGCTGGGCCACGAGCTGTCCGGAGAGGTGGTCGAAGCAGCTGCCGATGCCATCAATCGCCGCACCAATCAGCCCTTTGATGTCGGCGAACCGGTCTGCGCCGAAGAAATGGCCTGGTGCGGAACCTGCCGCCCCTGTGCGGACGGATTTCCCAATCATTGCGAACGCCTTCAGGAAATCGGTTTTTCGATAGACGGTGCTTTTGCGGACTACATCGCACTGGATGCCAAGTACTGCTGGAGCCTGAATGAGCTCGTGGAACGTTACGGTCAGGAAAAAGCATACATGCTGGGCAGCCTGGTGGAACCGACCAGTGTGGCCTACAATGCAGTGATCGAACGGGGCGGGAGCATTCGTCCCGGAGATTCAGTATTGATTTTAGGCAGTGGCCCGATCGGTGCGGCTGCCTGTGCCGTGCTCAAAGCGGCCGGCGCCAGCAATGTTATCATGTCGGAGCCATCCAAAGAAAGGGCCGCCATGGCGAAAAAGCTGGGCGCCACCCATGTGATTGATCCAACCGAAGGCAATGCCGGTGAACGCGTTCTGGACATTACCCAAGGCGGGGGCGTTAGCCTTGTCCTGGAAGCCACCGGGCTTCCGGACGTGGTTTGGGGAGATATCGAGCATGTGATCTGGAACGGCCGGGCCCTGAACACCACCGTTGTGATCGTGGCGCGCGCGGACGCTAAAATCCCAGTTACCGGTGAAGTTTTTCAGGTTAGGAGAGCCCAGATTGTGGGGTCCCAGGGGCATTCAGGCCACGGCAGTTTCCCCCGGGTGATTTCGGCTATGGCCGCCGGGATGGACATGACGCCCATCATTACAAAGAAAATCGCCCTGGAACAGGTCCCGGAGAACATCATATTGCTTCAGACCGATCGTAAAGAATGCAAGATTACCTCTGTTATGTAGAACTCATCTCAAAAACGCGTCTAAGTGTCCATGGCGGCGTTGCAAACCGATTCAAAATGCTCACATACTAACGTGTATGCTCCGCTTTCGAATCGGTTTGCGCCTTGCCCTGAACCCTGATCCACATTTTTGAGATGAGTTCTATTATTTGTTAAGGTATAGAAAGAAATTCTTGGCCGAGATAGCCGGCCGAAAAGTTAATGGGTCGCCTGGTAAGCTTCAAGCTCACCGGGCGTTCATTTTCTTATGGACATCTTGGATGGTCCCACGGAAGGGCCCCGGCGATTCCAGTTTCAGCGACACCAGGGCAGCGGCAAATTGCAGCGCCTCAAAAGGGCCGTCACCCTGGGTTCGGCGCGCCAGATAGCTGCAAAAAAGCGTGTCGCCCCGCCCGGTGCGGCCCTCTATCTTGCGGGGGGTCAAAGGGGCTTTGTAAATTTTCCCTTCACAGGCGAGCACAAGTTCATGGTTATGTGAAATCACCACCTCTTTAGGGCCCATTGCCCCCATTTCCAGCGCGGCTTCAACCCGATCGGTTTTGGCAGTGAGAATCTGGGCTTCATTTGCATCCGCTTTTAAATAGGACACCGATTTTAAAGCCTGTTCCACTTCATCCGATTTTTCGAAAACCATTTTTGTGTCACGGGAAACGCGCAGAAACCCTTGAAGGTCCAGTCCGACTTCAGCGATCCGCGTCATGGACTGTACGGTTTGTATCGGGATTTCCCCTCTGATCAATGCCGCGGCGTGGATGATCTTAGCGGATAGGGTCGGAAGATTTTCAGGGGAAAACGCATCTGTTGCCGCCAGGCAGGTGCAGGTGCGGCTTTCCTTATCGCTCGAATGATAGACATTTCGGATGGCGGTCGTTTTTTTTGCGGGTAAAACCCAAACCGGGATGTGCTCATCGCAAAGCGGATCGACCAGGTGATGATCTTCTTGGGCTAATTTGGTGATAACACCGACACGGCTCCCCGAGCACTTGGCCGCAAAAGCACCGTAGGTAACGGCACCGCCGATGGATCTTTCGTTGTGGTCCTGGTAGATATTCTCATCTTTGGATACGGCACCGACCAGCACCAAATCAAGCGCTTGCGCCTTACAACTATCGGTCATGGTTCAACTCTAACGTACAATCTTTATCTTCCAGTATTGTGTCCTGCAGGTAATTTTTGCATAACACGGCATCATTTTAGGTTTCCCTCCTTCGCCTTAAAGGCTACGGAGGACAAGCAGGTTTCGGGCCTTCGCCGCGCCGAAGCGGCTACGGCCGCGCAGGCGGGTGTCAGGTGTCAGCAGGCAAATTGAGGAATTGCGAATTTAGGAATTTATGAATTGAAGGTAAACTGTCCTTCTAATTCCTGAATTCCTCAATCATTGAGTCCTGACACCTGAACACTGACACCTGAAACCATAGATATGCTATCTCCGTTTAGAAAAGCAGTCAATATGTTAATTTTCTTGACACCAGAAATGATCCCGATATACTGGAGCCCTGCCATTCTTCCTAGGGATCCCACAATAATTTTTTAAAAAAGGAGGTTCTTATGAAAAGAGTGATATTATTGTCGCTACTTGTTGCAGTTTTTGTGTTTAGCGGTTTTACGGCCGCTTATGCTGCAGGTAAGGTTCTCCACATTTACGAGGCCTTTGACACGGAAGAGGCGAAATATTATATCGATGCCTTTGAAAAGGAAACGGGAATCGATGTCGTCTTCGTCAGAATGTCTTCCGGCGAGGTTCTGGCCAGGGTTGAAGCTGAAGCAGCCAACCCTCAGGCCACGGTCTGGCACGCAGGATCCAATACGTCCCATATAAATGCGGCTTCAAAAGGTTTGCTGGCGCCTTACAAACCGAAAACGAGTTTTGTGCTGTCAGACTCTTTGCACGCCAAGGACTGGGCCTGGACGGGCTTTTATTCCGGCGCTATCGGGTTTGTTACCAATACCAAATTCTTGGAGAAAAAGGGTGTCAAAGCGCCGACTGCATGGAATGATCTTCTCAATCCCGCCTTTTCCAAAAATGTTGCCATGGCCTATCCTTATACGTCCGGCACGGCCTATACGACTTATGCAACCCTGATTCAGATGCACGGCCTTGATAAAACACTGGACTGGTGGGAGAAGTTCGATAAGCAAAGCATCCTGCAGTACACCAAATCCGGGACAGGCTGTATCCCCATGGCCGGACTGGGTGAAGTCGCCGTGGGAATTGCCTTTTCACACGACATTCTCGCCAAAGGCGTCAACAAAGGCTACCCGGTGGTGATGACATTTCCCCAAGAGGGCACCGGTTACGAAATCGGCGGACTCTCTCTGATCAAGGGCGGTCCCGAACCGGAATTGGGCAAACAGTTCATTGACTGGTGCTTCACCAAAAAGGCGCAGAATCTCTTCCAAAAATATAATCGCCTGCCCGTCAATCCCCAGGCCACCGTGGGTAAAGGCTCCGTTACCCTGGATCAGGTCAAGTTGATCGATTACAACCATATCTGGGCCGGTCAGAATAAAGGCAAGATGATCAAAGCGTGGAGAGACCGGATCGGGAAGTAAATTGAATGCCGTCACCTGAAATAGTCCCTGCTGCCGCTACAACCGGCGGCAGGGATTTTTTGTTATTCCCAACTATTTGAGGATCAGCATGACAGAGGCCAACCGCAAAAGGCAGGAGATCATCGGAAATTTGCGGCTCATCTGGAAAGAGCCGCTGCTTCTGGTGTTCATTATCGCCATTTTCTACTTTTTATTGATCTTCGTCGTCTTTCCCTTATTCATGGTTTTTAAGACCAGTTTGATCGTCGATAAGCAATTTGACCTCTCCAACTATCTGGCTATCTTTTCAAAAAGGTACTATTTTCAACCCTTTATAAACAGCATGATTCTGGGTGTCCTGGCTGCCACCGCCGGAACCATCCTCGGCTATGTGTTTGCCTATGCCATTACCCGGACGCCCATCCCATTTAAGCGCTTCTTCCGGATGACGGCCACATTTCCCATAATTTCACCCCCTTTTGTGGTTGCCTTGGCCGCTATTTTGCTTTTTGGAAGAGCGGGCAGCCTGACCCCCTATCTGAGTCGAATTATCGGGGAGTACTCGATATACGGCCTGGGCGGGCTGGTGCTGGTGGAGACCATCGCCTATGGCCCCATCGCTTTCCTGGTGCTCTATGGGGTTTTACAGGCCATCGATCCCGCTCTGGAAGAGGCCGCTATGGATCTGGGGGCCTCCCGGGCCAGGGTCTTTGCCACGGTCACACTGCCGTTGTCCATTCCCGGTATTGCCAGTGCCTGGCTTTTGGTGTTTATCGAGTCCATGGCCGATTTCGGGAATCCCATGATTTTATCCGGCAATTTCAGGGTTCTTTCCGTACAGGCCTTTCTACAGATTACCGGTATGTATGACATTTCCAGGGGCGCCACCCTGGCTATTCTTTTGCTGATCCCCACGTTCACCGCCTTTGTTATTCAAAAATACTGGGTTGCCAGAAAATCTTATGTCACGGTGACCGGGCAGCCGACCGGCGCAACCATCCAGCGCCTGGAATGGTATATCAAACTGCCCACTTACGGGGCCTGTTTCGTGTTTACCGGGATTGTTTTCCTTTTTTACGGCATGGTGATCTGGGGGTCTTTCCAAAAGCTGTGGGGTGTGGATGCAACCCTTACGCTGCATAACTATGTCGAGATGTTTCAGGTGGGCAAGGGTTATATTATCGATTCGTTGAAGGTTTCCACCTATGCGACACCGGTCACCGGGATTTTGGGGATGTTTATCGCTTTTCTGGTGATTCGCAAAAAATTTATCGGACGCACGACCATGGAGTTTGTTTCAATGCTGACTTTTGCGGTTCCGGGGACCGTCGTGGGCATCGGCTATATCCTGGCCTTTAACCAGAGGTCCGCCCTGTTTCCATTCGTATTGACCGGAACGATGTGGATCATTATGACCCTTCTAATCTTTAGAAATATGCCCGTCGGCATCCGCGCAGGCATTGCCGCTCTGCAACAGATCGATCCCTCGATTGAGGAAGCGTCCACGGATCTGGGGGCCGACAGCAATAAAACCTTTTTGAAAATAACACTGCCCATGATCGCACCAGCCTTTTTTTCAGGCCTGGCCTTTAGTTTCGTCAAAGCCATGACGGCCATCAGTGCGATTATCTTTGTGGTTTCGGGTGACTGGAACCTGATTACCGTAGCCATCCTGGGTTTTGTGGATAACAGTCAATACGCCCAGGCCGCGGCCATGAGCCTGCTTTTGATTGTGATTGTACTTGTTGCTTTAAGTATCATTCAACTTTTGGTCGGGTGGATTGGCAAAGGCACAAGAACTGTAAGTATTGTCAATTAATGGCGAGCGGAGCGAAAGGATTTGATATGCGGCAAGATTATCTTGTTCTCAAGAGCCTTGTTAAGGTATTCGGATCGGGTGAAAATGCCTTTAGGGCGGTCGATAATATCGATATTGAAGTACAGGAAGGCGAGCTGATTACGTTGCTGGGGCCCTCCGGTTGCGGAAAAACGACCACCCTTCGAATGATCTCCGGCTTTGAGCTGCCCACCTCCGGTGAAATACGGATTGATGGTGAAGACGTGAGCGCCACACCGCCCAACCAGCGGCCCACCACCATGGTTTTTCAAAATTATGCACTCTTTCCCCACCTGACGGTTTTTGAGAACATTGCCTATGGTCTGAAAATACGCCGGGAATCGGCCGAGAATATTCGGGCGCAGGCTGAGAGGATCATGCAGCTTGTCGGGCTCGAGGGGCTGGCCGAACGCTCTCCGGCTCAGCTTTCAGGAGGCCAGCAGCAGCGGGTCAGTCTGGCTCGATCTCTGGTGATGGAGCCCAAGGTGCTTTTGCTCGATGAGCCGCTGTCTAACCTTGATGCTAAGCTGCGGGTATCCACGCGTCTGGAGATCCGCAAACTTCAACAGCGGGTGGGTATAACATCTGTTTATGTGACCCACGACCAGGAGGAAGCCATGACCCTTTCTGATCGGGTGGTCATCATGCATCAGGGCAAAATTATGCAGATTGGCTCCCCCCAGGAAATTTATGCCAAACCGGCCAATCGTTTTGTGGCTGATTTTATCGGCAAAGCCAACTTTCTGGAGGGCAATGTGGGCGGCCTGGGGTCTGACAAAGAGCTTGTGCTCGAGATCGTCGGCCAGAAATTTGAGGTTGCGGTCGAGCCGGGAGCCTTTTCAGAAGGGCAAAGAGTGCTTTTGGTCGTGCGGCCCGAGTCCATCAACCTGGAGCCCAAGCGGCCGGATACCCTTAGCGGTACGATTCGTGAGGCGGTTTACCTGGGTTCGCAGATGGTCTATGAAGTCGAAGTGGCCGAAACCGTCATTACCGTGGAAATTGCCAATCCCCAGGAACATATGGTTTTTAAGACGGGTGAAGAGGTGACGATACGATTTCTGGAAAAGAGCCTGCATATATTACCTTTCGAAGAAGCCTCTTAACACCCGCCTCTTTAAACAGCACAACCTCAAGCGTTTCAGGTGTCAAATACCAATTAAAGGTGTCAGTGTTCAGGTGTCAGGTGTCAGGACAACGAACTTGTAGACGATTGGAATTATTAAATTCTGTATTCTGTCCTTCTAATTCCTAAATCCCTCAATTCCTGAATTCCTCAATCATTGAATCCCTGACACCTGCCTGCCCGCCATAGCCTGCAAGGCGTAGGCGGGACACCCGAAACCTACGATAGGACTGTATCCAGAAACACCGCCATGTCTTTGCGGGTAATTTTATCCATGGTGTAGTCGGGTCGGTAAGGATCGCCTTTTTCCCAGATCCAGGTTTTGTTCATGTAAGCTGTTACCAGAACAAAAAATATCCCCAGCTCTTTGGCGGCGCCATCCGCAATGACGTTATCCCCGAACATTGCCACCTCTTCGCCTCGAAGGCTTAATTGATTCAATGCTTCCTGAAAAAAACGAAGATCCGGCTTTTCGATTCCAATCCGCGCAGACACAACAACGGCATCGAAAAAATGCCGCAGGTTTGTTTTTTCCATATACGCATCTACGCGCTCGGCGCTTTCATTGGACAATAGGGCCAGCCGTAAATTATTCTCCTTCAAAAACGCCAATGCAGCCACGATATCTTTGTCCGGCTCTATTTTTTGCATTAAGATAGTCCGGTATTTGCTTAAGGCATCCGCCGCCGAAATCGCATCTACCGCCAATTTTTCAAAAGTCTCTTCAAAAAATTCCAATTCGCTAAACGTGTGGCTTATAAAAGGCTTTTCGGTATTATGATTGATGCTTTCATAAGTGGCGATAAAGGCCTCTTGGGATTGAATCAGCGATTCATCAAAGAGCCACTGGCCCATATCGACGGTAGCGGCTTTTGCAAGCCGGGTATCATTTATGAGGGTGTTGCCCAGGTCAAACGCGCAGGCCTTTATCGATCTTTTTTTCATGTCCGGCATTCATTTTCCTTCCTGAGTATTTTCGTCGCGCTTCTGTGCCGAGTTATTCTGCTTGCGTTATATAGACTCGTACGCTTTATTGTCAAGCAAGGGTAGGGCCGGGTATTAAATGGTGTTGCATTTCGAAAGTTATTTTCAAAGCAGGTTTTTATTTTTAGTGTTCGTTCCCGGGTTCAGGGTTCAAAGGTTCAGGGTTTTAGGTGCCAGAAGTCAGAGGTCAGAAGACAGAGGACAGAATAAAACGACTTTGATTCGAGATTAACAAACCACTTGCTGACTTCTGGTATTTGTCATCTGATATCTGTCTTCCTTAATTAACCTCTGAACCTCTGAACGTTGAACCTTTGAACCCAGAGACTGAAACCTGAAACTAGGGATTGAAATTATATCATTATTTTGAAATAAATTAATGAGGTAAAGAAATGCTTAGAAAGGAGAGGGCAGATATGAAGATCGGACTAATCGGCGCCGGCAGAATCGGGCAATTGCATGCTGAATTATTAACCCACCACGTCCCGGAGGCCGATATCAAAACGGCTGCTGAAATCAATGTGGCTGAAGTAAAAGAATGGGCCCAACGGTTAAACATCTTAAACCTGACAGCGGATTATACCGACATTTTGAATGATTCTGAAATTGAAGCCGTGTTAATTTGTTCTTCGACGGATACGCATGCCCAAATGATCATTGCAGCCGCTGAAGCCGGCAAGCATATTTTCTGTGAAAAGCCAATCGATTTTAATATCGAAAAAATTAAGCAGGCCTTGAGTTCGGTCGAAGCGGCCGGCGTGAAATTGCAGATCGGTTTTAACCGAAGATTTGATCACAACTTTAAAAAGGTACGCGAACTGGTTGAATCCGGAAAAGTGGGCGACGTGCACATTGTCAAGATCACATCCCGGGATCCCGCTCCTCCGCCGATTGAATATGTGAAAGTTTCCGGCGGTATTTTTTTGGATATGACCATCCATGATTTTGACATGGCAAGATATCTGTCGGTAAGTGAAGTGGAAGAGGTTTACGCGCAGGGTGCCGTTCTGATCGATCCGGCTATCGGTCAGGCCGGAGATGTGGATACGGCCATCATTACCTTGAAATTTAAAAATGGCGCCATGGGCGTCATCGATAACAGCCGTCAGGCTGTTTATGGGTATGATCAAAGAGTGGAAGTATTCGGATCCCAGGGGAATGTCGAGGTGAAGAACGATTTTCCGGATTCGGCCAGATTAAGTACTGCCGAGGGCGTTATCGGCAGCAAACCGCAGTATTTCTTTTTGGAAAGATATAAAATGTCATACGTTGAGGAATTAAAAGCCTTTGTCGATGCGGTCGCCCATGACAGCGAGCCTCCGGTAACCGGTAATGACGGGCTGCAGCCCGTTCTGATCGGTGTGGCCGCGTTAACGTCTCTGACCGAAAAAAGACCGGTTAAAATCGAAGAAGTACTTACATAAGGACCGCCTGACATGAAAAAATCAGTTTGCATCGAGATGCTTTTTTGCGAAGTGCCTTTTGATGACCGATTCGGCCTGGCCAGAGAATCCGGCTTTGATTATATCGAATTTTGGTCCTGGAAGGACAAAGATATTCAAAAGATCAAAGACCGTTGCCGGGCCCATGACTTAAAAATCGCCAGTTTTTCCGGCGATCAGGATTTCTCCATGATCGATGCGGATCAGCAGGCGGATTATATAGCCTTTGTTGAGGAATCCATTGAAACTGCCAGATTTTTAAGTTGCAGCAACCTGGTGATTCATTCCAATGCCCTGGGTGAAAATGGGGTGGTCATCAATCATTATCCCGACATCGCCTTTGCCGATAAAATTGCGGCCATGCTGGAGGTGCTCAAAACATTGGCCGTCGCCGCCGAAAAATCAAACGTCACCCTGGTATTGGAAGCCTTAAATACGGTAGTGGATCATTCCGGAAACTTTTTAGCCTCCAGCCGGCAAGCGGCTGAATTGATCAGGTCAATAAATTGTCCCCATATAAAAATTTTATATGACATCTACCACATGCAAATTATGGAAGGCAATATCATCGACACGCTGAACCGGTATATCGATACGATTGGATACATCCATATCGCCGATGTTCCGGGCCGGCATGAGCCCGGGACGGGTGAAATTAATTTTGCCAACGTTTTCAAGTCACTTAAAAAGTTAAAATATGACGGGATTATCGGTTTTGAATTGTTGCCCTTAAAGGATTCAGCCACAGCCGTTCAACGAATAATAGATCTTTAATACAACATCACAAGGCCAAAATTATGAATGCTGCGACACGGGCAGATTTTGAGAAGCTGGACCGCGAAGATCAGCTGGCGTCTTTCCGCCGGGAATTTCATATACCCCCGGGGGTGATTTATATGGACGGCAACTCTCTGGGCGCGATGCCCAAGGCCGTTTTAGAACGAGTCGGGCAGGTCACCGCGCGGGAATGGGGCGATAACCTGATAAAAAGCTGGAACACAGCCGATTGGTTCAATGCCCCGCATCGCATCGGGGACAAGATCGCCCCGATCATCGGTGCCGATAAAGGTGAAGTCGTCGCTACGGATTCAACCAGCGTCAACCTTTTTAAAGCGTTCAGTGCCGCGCTTGGAATCAATTCCGATCGGTCCGTTATGGTTATGGAAGGCAGCAATTTCCCGACGGATAACTACATTGCCCAGGGTCTGGTTGAATTTCTGGGGCGGAGACATGAGATCCGCTTTGTGGAAAAAGACGACCTGATGGACGCCATCGACGACCGTGTGGCGGTGGTGTCCTTAACCGACGTGCATTACAAAACCGGACACCGCCTGGACATGGAAGCCGTCACCGCCAGCGCCCATCGGCATGGGGCGCTGACCGTCTGGGACCTGTGCCACAGTGCCGGGGCCGTCCCCCTTGACCTCAATGGCGCCAATGCCGATTTCGCCGTGGGCTGCGGCTATAAATATCTGAACGGCGGTCCGGGCGCCCCCGGATTTATTTTTGTGGCCAAACGGCACCAGAACCATGCCCGGCAGCCCCTGACGGGATGGTGGAGCCACAGCGCGCCATTTGACTTCACCCGGGATTATGAAATCGGAACGGGCATCGGCCGCATGCTGTGCGGAACCCAGCCGATTATCAGCCTTTCAGCTCTGGAGGTGGGGGTGGATATCACGGCACGCGCCGACATTTTCAAAATCAGGGAAAAATCCAAAAAAATGGGCGATCTATTCATGGGCCTGGTCGAGCAGAAATGCGCCGGCTACGGTTTCGGCATTGCCAGCCCCCGCAATGCGGACCAACGCGGCAGCCAGGTCTCACTGACCCATGTAAACGGTTATGCCATTATGCAGGCGCTGATCGAACGGGGCGTCATCGGTGATTTTCGCGCTCCCGACATCCTGCGTTTTGGCTTCACGCCGCTGTACCTCCGTTATGTGGATGTATGGGATGCGGTGGACCTATTGGCGGAAATCATGGCCAATGAAGTCTGGCAGGATCCCAAATACCACGTGCGGGCAGCGGTAACTTGATCCAGGACACCAATGGACTTATAATAGTTTATCTTAATTTCGTACTCGTCCTCGTCCTCGTCCTCAAGGGCGGCATTTCTGAGATAGGCCGTAGAAATTTTTCGGCCGCTGATGAAATAATTGATTCCTTCTTTCAAAAAGAAACCCTGATCCAACTTGGAGGCGATCGGGGCAAGAGGTGCCTATCATGAATTTTGACAAACCGATTACTCGCCGGGAATCCTTACGCAGGCTTTTGCATTGGTCGGGAACCGTTGCCCTTGCCGGTGCTGCCCGACTGACCTTATTCGAATTGCCCCGGGCCGG
>JASFIU010000046.1:0-15999 GCA_050122495.1 Desulfobacterales bacterium
TTCCTGCTGACGATGCTGGCGGTTTTGGTGTTTGCCAGGTGGCGGTTGAAGAATAGCGATGCCCACAAAAAACCTGGATAAAATCCAGGTTTTTTAATTATTTTTTTATTGCCTTTTAACTCAAAAAAAATTATTTAAGCCAGAAGGGCGAATCCTGACCAGCATCCTACAAACTCTACACAAAGAAATAGGATAAAGAAAATGGCACGATCCGAAAATGGTGGTGATAAAGATTTCGTGTTAAGTAGCGATTACCAGGGCCAGGCGGCAATGGAATCCCAGGATGACAGCTATTACGGGTCCGGCAGCGGCACTTCCGGCGCGCATGCTTTTAAACACATCTACGTTGCCATCGGTGGGTTCTTGATTCTGATTGTTCTTTGCGTTGTGCTGATCGCCAGAACATACAGCCTTGCCGAGAAAGCCCAGCTGCTGGCATTGGAATCCAGGCTCGAGCAATTAGAGGGTCGCCTGGGGTCATTGGAAGGTGATGGCGCTCTATCTCAAACCGGCGGCTCGGGAAACCAGCTCATCCTGCTGACTGAGCGTCTGGACCAGTTGGAAGCCAACATGACGGCCCGGATGAATAATATGGTAAAAGAGCTCAACGCCCCACCGCCCGGTAAGGCCGCAAAAGCCGTCCAAAAGGCCGAAACCCCAAAACAGCTTCCGGCTGAAACAAAAGAAACCAAAGCCAAAATGCATACGGTCAAGCAAGGTGAAACCCTCTATCGCATCAGCCGGCGCTATAATCTGTCTGTAGACCAGTTGCGCGAGTACAATAAACTTGGCGCCAAAGCGGACATTTTTCCGGGTCAGCAGTTAAAGGTAACCCCGCCGAAATAGAGATTCACCGGGCGATATCCAAACATCAACTCCTGGCGGCCGCCGGTTCGCTATTTTAATCTACCTCGCTTAACAGATTGGCGCAGTGCGCCGGTTAAGCGCTTTTTCTCTCGCAAATAAAAAAAATATCTATTTTTTACAGCCTTTCAATTTTTCCTCAAGTTCGATCCTTACCCAGCCGATAACAAACTCAGATATATCCAGACTGAAAAAGGAATTTTTTCAGTTCATTGCGACAAAAAAGGAGTTTTAATGGCTGACCGCAAAAAATCGAAACAAGCTGAATGGAAAATCATCGATCTTCTGACCAGATTTGTCGTTTCTCATTTTTACCGTTTAAGAATTGCCAGAAAGCTCATGCTGGGATACTGCGTGCTGCTGGTCTTGCTGGTCAGCATATCTGTCTATGCCTTGTTCAATTTAAACCGGCTCAATGAAATTAACAGCAGCATCTCGAATACCGATCTGCCGATGATCAATATATCCGAGAAAATGAAAGATGTCCTCCTGGCTCACGAATTTTATGCCAAGCAATACCTTATTTTAAAGACCCCGGATAAATTGAAGCAGTTTAAGGATGAGGATAAGGAATTTAAGCGGCTGATCAAAGAAATCCGAACCTTGCCCGGCCACAGGATTTATCCCATCGATCGCATCGAAAACCTGCAAACCGAATATCACTATATTCTTTCAGAAGCTCTGGGATGGATCGAGGACCCCGATTCACCTATCGCCAAGGCATTTGATAAGAACATCAAAGTCCAGCAGGAAAAGATCCTGGCCGTCATCAAACACATGAAAACCAATGCCGTGCGCGAACAGAAAGAAAAAACCGGTCTGACAGCAACGATCGGTAAAATCGCATTTAAAGCCTCGGCGATTTTGTGCGGCCTGGGCCTGATTTTTTCTTTAACTGCGTCGATGGTTATCACCAAAAATATTTCAGGGGCGATTAAAAAACTAAAACACGCCACCGGAATGATCGCCGAAGGTAAATTTGATCATCGACCCAATATCCGCAACAAGGATGAGCTGGGAGATCTGGCTAAGGCATTTATCACCATGGCCAAGCGTTTAAAGCAACTGGAAGAAATGTATCTGGACACCAGTCCCCTGACCCGCCTGCCCGGAGGCATTGCCATTGAAAATATAATGAACAAACGCATCGCCGCCAAGGCATCCATTGCCTTTTGCTTAATGGATATCGATAATTTTAAAGCTTACAATGACCACTACGGATATGCCAAAGGCAACGACGTGATCCAGACCACAGCCAATATTATCAGCGAAGCGGTTGCCAAATATGGAGCTGAAGATGATTTTATCGGCCATATCGGCGGGGATGATTATGTACTGATTACCACCCCGGAACGTTATCCGCAAATCTGTGAAGCGATCATTGATACCTTTGACAAGACGATTCCTCAATTTTACGATGAGGAGGACCGGCAACGCGGCCACATCGTCGGCGAAAACCGCCAGGGCCAGGAAGTCAAATTCCCGCTGGCGAGCCTCTCTATCGCCGTGGTAACGAATGTAAAGCGCAACTTTAAAAATCACCTCCAGTTTGGTGAGGTCGCGGCGGAAATGAAGGAACATGTCAAAACCATATCGGGAAGCACCTTTATGGTGGATAAGCGCGGAGATGATAAAGGCAGAGGTCGCAAAGATCGGAAATTAATTAATCTGCCGGAACGGAAGCATGGATAGAAGGAAAACAAATGCCTAAATTAAAGTCAAAAATTAACGGCGCTGTCATCATGACCGTGGTGTGGGTATTCACCGGTTGTGCTCATCTGACGGATTCGGAAACGGATACTTCAACCGCACCAAGCCCGACGGTTGCCAATGATCAATACTCCCAGGAAATTGTTGAGCTCAATCAAGTTGTTAAACAAAACCCAAACCCCGCCAAAGCCAAAAAAGCCCATCTGGAGCTTGCCCAGCTATACTCAAACTATAAAAATCCCCGTAGAAATTACCAGAAGGCGCTTAAGCATCTAAAAGTGTATTCGGCTTCCGAAGATGCTGCGAAGGACGAAGAGACTCGCAACTGGTTGGCGGCATTAAAAGAAATCGACCGTTTATCAAAGGAGATTGTCACCCAGAACAAACAGATTCACCACCTGCAAAGCCAGATTGAAAAATCGAAAAAGGCCAAGCTGGCATTAAAAAATTCCAATCGCAAATTGACGTCGGAAGAAATGAAACTCAGAGAAAAGAACCGCAAGCTCGAAGAATCCAATCAAAAACTGCAAAAAACCATCGAAAGGCTGAAAAACCTCGATAAGCGCCTGGAAGAAAAAAGAAAAAGTTTTAATAATTAGAAAATTATAAATTTAGGATGTGACCCTTGTTGTTTTTTTAAATGCAATGATTTACGGTTCTATATGTGATAAGAAAGTCAAAAGTCTTAAGCCAGATCTGGCAGGTCGAACCTTAATTCTCTTTATCATTTCATCGCTGGAATTTTGTATTTTACCGGCATAAGGAGACGCTATGAGAATACTACGACACATCGGTTCGCTGGCCTTTGTGCTGGGGCTCTTTTCGGTGGTGTTTGTCGGGATTCCCTGGCATGTAATCGTTGCAGATGATCCGGTCCTTCCCTGGTGGCTCAAGGCAGCCGTATTTTGCCTCTTAGGCGGCATCCTTCTGGTTTTATTGACCGTGGTGCTCGAACAAAAAAGAAACAAGATATCAGAAGCGGCGGCACCAGCACCTGCAGCCGATCCTTCAGTTCTGTTATTGAATTCCGCCACGATACCGGATCGAGATATTTCAGATGTTCTGGGCCTGGTCCAGGGCCATACGGTGTTTGCGATCTGGCTCGGTAAAGATCTTTCCGCCCTAATCCGGTTGATTGTCGGCGGCGAATTGACCGAATATACCGAAATGATGGGAAAGGCCCGGGAAGCAGCTACGAATCGCATGATTGCCCAGGCCGCCAAGATGGGTGCGGAGGCCATCATCAATGTTCGTTATATGACCACGAGCGTCGTGGGAAGCGCAGCCGAGCTTTTGGTTTACGGCACAGCGGTTACGTTCAGCAAATAGGCCGGTTTGCAGGTGGCTTCGGCCAAAAAACGCTAAAAAAGGAATGGTCTTGAGAGATACCGCAACCTCGAATTGTTCAGGGCTGGTCAATGAGCTCAAAAGCAGGGGCTTTCAGGCTCAGGCCCTGGCCGCGTCAGACCGCACCGACAAGATAAATATCCAAGGCGACTTTCCCCATAAAACCGCAGCCACGCGGGCGGGATTGGGTTGGATCGGTCGCCACTGCCAGTTGATCACCCGTAAATACGGCTCGTGGATTCGTCTGGGAACAGTTTTTACCGATATGGAAATGCCATGGGGGTCTCCGGTGGAGCGCCATTTTTGCGGGCGCTGTACGCGCTGCGTTGAAGCTTGTCCGGCAAAAGCACTAAAAGGTAATGCATGGTATCCCGGACTTGCGCGTGAAGAAATCCTGGATGTAGCGGCTTGTGACCGCTGGAAAAAGGAAAATTACTTTCAATTTCACAAGGGGCACAACTGCGGGATCTGCTCATCGGTTTGTCCCTATGGACTGAAGGTTTTAAAACGATACGCCGGGAATTGAAAATGAAACCTGAGGACTTAATTAAAAAAACCCATGTCCATCTCCCCCATGCAGCATTCGGGAGATTTTTTTTTGTAAAGCAAAGCATTATGCTTGAAGAACAATCGCATATATACTGACCGCAGGTGACCGCGGTATTTGTGGCAGCGGGTGTTAAAATCGCACTATGGACTGCAGCCCTAATTGTGATATAGCGTATCCGGGTGCCTGACCGATTAGTGACCCGGCAAGCCCTGGCCCGACACATGACCTTCAGTGTTAAACAACAGCCTTTGAGTGGTGTGCGATATGAGCTTACAGGGAATCTTCTTTGATTTATACGGAACGTTGCTGGTTTATGGAAATATGAAACAGGCCTGGTCTGATTGGCTGTCGACATTCTACGACTTGCTTAAAAAAGAGGGGCTCAATCTTTCCAAAGATGCTTTTTCACATGAATGCGACGGCTTTTTTAGCGGTGATGATCCTCCCGCAGCCAAGGATAATTTGACCGCCCTTGAGCGCCGCATCAAATTTTTATGTGCCAGGCTCAACCTTCAGCTCGGCAAAAAGAAACTCCGTCATATCGCTGATACGATTGCCAGGGCATGGCAAAATCACATCACCATCGATTCTGAAACGATACCCGTTTTGACCGCCTTAAAACGAAACAAAACCATCGGCCTGGTAAGCAATTTTGATCATCCCCCGCATGTCCGGGATATTTTAGCCCATTATAAATTGGACCCTTTCTTTGACACGATTATTATCTCCGGGGACGTGAGGGTTAAAAAGCCAGATCCCGCTATCTTTTCCTTTGCTCTGGAGCAGACCGGGCTTTCGAAAGATGAGGTGATCTATGTCGGAGATACCGGCGAAGATGTTGCCGGAGCAAAGGCCGCCGGAATCCGTCCGATCTTGCTGGCTAGACCCGTTCAGGGCACAGACAATACTGCCTTGGATTACCGCAGCACATATGGCGGAATGGATTCTCCAAATAATTTTTCATCAAAAAATGAGGTGAACGTTATCAAAAGCCTGCAAGACGTTTTGGTTATTGCAAACCATTAAAATAAAGGCCATACGACCCATGTCATTTGATATCAGAAAGGCAACAACAGCTGATCTTAAACACCTGGTCTCATTCGCACTTGAGGAAGCCAAAGAAGCCGAGGGCGTCAAAAAAGATTCAAAAAGGGTGCGCCGGGGTATTATGACCGCACTGAATGATGATTCCATTGCGATGTATTGGGTTATTGAAAAAGATAATCGCAGCGTCATTGGACACGTTTCGATTGTTAAAGAATGGAGCGATTGGAATTCAGGCTATTACTGGTGGATTCAAAACATGTACATTTTGCCAGAATTTCGCGGTAAAGGATTGATGGAACGGCTTATTCAAGCACTAAAAGAAGCGGCCCGAAATGCGGGCGCCTTAGAATTAAGACTCTACGTGCATAAGAATAATGCCCAGGCAATCAGCGCATACCAAAAGGCGGGCTTCTTTGATGCCGACTATCGAATCATGACGATGAGCTTATAAGGAGGCAAAAGATCCAATGAATACAGCAAAACCTTCTGATTTTAAAGCAAAAAGGGTAACTCGAAATTACATTCAAACCATTAATGCCGAGCCATCCAGGGTTCACGCTTTAATCTGTCCGGTCAAGGAAGCTGAATGGCTCGACGGCTGGGATTATGATTTGATTTTCTCGCATTCGGGCGTTGCTGAACCGGGGTGTGTTTTCATCTCCAGAAGCAAAGGCGAAAAAGACACCATCTGGTTGATTACCAAAAGAGATGATCAAAACTGTGAGACCGAGTTTGCCCGCATCACCCCCGGATCAAGAGTGGCCCATTTAACAGTCCGAATCGAAGACGGCGGCAATCATACATCCCGTGTTGGTATCACCTATACCATCACCGCTCTGACCGAGTCCGGCAATAACTTTATCGAAAATTTTACAGAGGAAAATTTTGTTAAAGACATGAAATTCTGGGAAGCCACCATGAACCATTATCTGGAGACCGGCAAAGCGCTTCCCCAATCGGATCCCGGGCGCTGGTTAAAATATGAATCGGAAAACAAATGACTTTCCGGGCACCCGGGATTACAACCGGCCGGGTGATCATAAGATCCGGTTTACAAAAATGATTAAGATGTGATCCTGTCCTATGTTCCAAACCATCCGCATTCGACATCTACCGCTATATACGAGGCCAGCTACCGATTCTGCAAGAACTCAAATAAATTAATATACCATTTAATATAAAGAAGTTCTCCGATATCCGCCCATCAAATTTTTGCGATTTACAACCGATTGCGATATGATTTCCTTAGCGGGGTCTGATATCAGGATGACCCGCTCTCAAGGTCCGCTGAACTGCGTCTCAACCCCAGGGAGAGTAGCATGAGTCCAATAACACATCTTCTGGCCAGCTGGACGGTTGCCAGCATACCCAGGCTGGAAAGACGGGATCGCGCCATCATAACCTTGGCCGGTATTTCTCCGGACATTGACGGGCTGGGCATCGTAGCTGAATTGGCCACACGGCATACAGAACGACCGTTGCTGTGGTGGAGTGAATATCATCATGTCATCGGGCACAATCTAACGTTCGGGCTAATGATATTTATTCTAGCGGCAGCAATTGCAAAGCGGCGTTTATTAACGGCAGGCTTGGCGGTTTTTGTTTTTCATCTGCATCTGTTCTGCGATCTTATCGGCGCCCGCGGTCCGGAGGGTTACCAGTGGCCGATCCCGTATCTTTATCCGTATCTCAAGGACCTGGAACTTATCTGGTCGGGCCAGTGGGCCCTGAATGCATGGCCTAACTTTGTGATCACCATTATTTTAATAGCGATAACCGTCTATCTGGCCTGGAAAAGAGGGCTCTCACCACTTGAGATTATCTCCAAGCGGGTTGATGGTGCCGTTGTGAGGACTTTGCGAAACAGGTTTGGAACCCCGGGGCAGAATGATTAATCTGCTGCAACAGGTCCGCTCCGCCTGCCAGACGGTGGCAGAGCGCGCCAGGCATGTTCAAATCAATTATGATTTAATCCCGACCTATGCGCGATCCTTGCCGATTGAAAAAACCGGCGTGCCCGGGCATGACCCGGCAAGCCATTTTCTGGGCCAAAATGAGAATACGGCGATTTTCTTCCTGACACTGGACACCATTAATTTTGGCTCGGGTTATTTTCCGCAATTGGACAAACGACCGGGGAAGTCAGGATATTTTACGATCGCCAGTTGCCTAAATGATCTTTTTAAAAAACGGGGGCCGCTTTCGGCTGAAGCGTTAAAACAGCTAACCCCAAAAGACTGTACCCGGATTTTCGAACAGGACCCCGCAAACAAGCCTGTTGGGGAACTCATGCAGCTATTTGCCAAAGCCTTAAATGATCTTGGCGGGTACGTGCAGGAAGATTTTAGCGGCAGTTTCAAAGCGTTAATTATGGCTGCTGCGGGATCAGCTGAACGCATGATCAAACTGCTTTTACGCATGCCTTATTTTGATGATGTTCAGCTGTATGATAAAATTGAAGTCCCCTTTTATAAACGGGCCCAATTGACCGTTGCGGACCTGTCTCTGGCATTTGCCGGGAAGGGATTGGGACGGTTTGATGATCTTGAAAATTTAACCATATTTGCGGATAATCTCGTGCCCCATGTATTACGTGTCGACTCAATTTTGCTATACGAAGAAGAACTGGGTTCGCATATCGATGCGGGCAAACGGGTCGCAGCGGGCTCGGTGCAGGAAATCGAAATCAGGGCCTGCGCCCTTTATGCGGTCGAGTTGCTCAAAAACGAGCTCATCAGATCCGGACATCAGCTGACATCCATGGGGCTCGACTTTCTGCTTTGGAACCGCGGCCAGCAGCCTGTCTACAAATCCATCCCGCGTCACCGCAGCCGGACCGTTTTTTATTGAATAAAATAAAGATTTTCAAATATATGCCGATAATGAAGATAGCGTGCTTTGAACCCAGTTCTGCAATGATCTCAAAAAAACGAATGATTGCCGGCAACAATTTAACCGCCAAGGTCAGATCCCCTGTTAAGGCTGATCCTGTTAAAAGCACCCGCGTCAGGGGCGGGTTGTTCGTACCCGTCCTGGGACCTTTGTTGCAAAATCGATCGATCATCGTCCTGGTGGCCGCTGCAACCCTGACGCTGGTTGCATTAACCGCATGGGGTATAACCACATGGCAATGTCCGGTGAGATCAACACTGGGTGTTATCTGCCCCGGATGCGGTTTGACACGCGCAATGGTGTTGTCGGTCCAGGGACAATGGCAGGCTTCATTTGATTTGCATGCATTCGCCCCGATATTTTTGGGCATCGGTATTATTCTGGTAATCGGCAGCATGCTGCCCGCCAGATTGCAACAGATGGTTGCAGATCGGATAGCCGCTTTTGAAAGACGCACTGGAATCGTGGCGCTGCTTGGCTTAGGCTTGATGCTGTATTGGATTTTGCGAATATTTAAATTGATTTAAAAGCGGTGCCGCAAAACGCATATCAGAAAATAAAACAAAAACGAGGTAAGCTATGTTAGAAATGAGTTTAGGTATTTTACTCCCGGTTTTATCGCTCATCGGTTTTATTGTTTTTGTCATGGTGCTTATCAAACAATTTAAACACGGTGGTGCGTTGCATGGAATACTGGGGATCATCACATGCGGTTTATGGACATTTATCTGGGGCTGGATCAAACACCGAAGCCTGGCCATGACCAAACTCATGATCATATGGACGATCCTGCAGGTGACGCCGATTGTTCTGCTGGGTGTTTTCGGGGTCGCAATGGTCGGCCAGATGGCCCAAATGGTCAGTGAATTTACAGGGGATCCTACCCTGCTGATGAAGCCGGATCAAAACCAGGGTGCCATGCCCAAGTTTAAAAAGAAAAGCGCTCCGATGAAACAGTCGAAGCGCCGGACGAAAAGCGCCCCGGCTGCAAATAACGCCGATTGGAATGCCAAAGCGATGGCCCTCTGGAAAGACGGAAAATACAGCGACCCCCAAAAAGCCAGAAGCTACTGGGACAGAGCCATTGCAGCCAACCCCAAGGTGCCTGAAGCTTATAATAACCGCGGACTCGCGTTTTATAATTTGAAACTTTATCAGGAAGCCATTAAGGATTTCAGCCAATCCATCCGCATGAAAGAAAAATATGCCGAGGCGTACAACAATCGCGGCAATGTTTACTACGAACTGGATCAGTACGAAAAGGCCCGGGCTGATTTTGATCAAAGTATTCGGCTCAGACCAAAATATTCCAAGGCCCATATGAATCGCGGCCTGGCTTACTACCAGATGGAAGACCTTGATCAGGCCTGCAAAGATTTTAAGAGAGCGTGTGACCTGGGTGAATGTGAGGGGTTGAAGTGGATCATGCAAAGTGGATCATGCAAATAATTGAAGCATCTAATTTTTAGTAGAACCTATCTCAAAAATCGCAGATCATGCCCAATGGCCCCGCTTGAAAGCGGGACCTCGCATCTGATCTTAATCTATTTAAGGTGCTCGGCAAGGCACAAGATCAGGTGGCATGGCCCTGAGGTTTGACGAACACCTTACGGTTCATAAAAATAGGTGTGAGATCCCGCCAATTTTGGCGGGGCAACGCAGCCATTGGGTATTAGATGCATTTTTGAGATAGGTTCTAATTCATTCAGCGATTATCTGGAAGAATAAAAAGGTTAACAAAACGGCCTGTTTGCACCGCACCGTTGAGGCATTCAGGCCGTTTTCGTTTGGAATGGGATATTTGCTCAGTTGGCCGTGACTTATGCTGTTGCCGAGAGAATTCGTCGCAGCAATGCGAAATAATAAGGTGCCTGCTTTTAAATTGAGACACCTTATCTGGCTTGATTTGTTTAAAAATTTCGCCTGGACTTTACGGGTATCGGATGGAAAAAAAGTTCTGCTCAGGTTGGAAAAGCCAACGCTTTTGTTCCAAGGCCGGATATTTTAGGGCCGCGCGTCCTGTATCAAGGCATCGGCAATCATGGAACTCAAAAACTTAACTTCGACGCCCATTTCATAATGTGCGTTTAAATTGTCCAGCTGAGCGTGACAGTTCTCGCACGCGGTGGCCAAAATGCGGGCTCCGGTGTCGTTAACCTGATCGACCTTGACCCTGGCAGATTTCATGCGAAAATCCAGCGTGTCCTCCCCCATGGCAACCAGACCACCGCCGCCGCCACAGCACCAGTTGTAACGCGGATCATCGGTGAGTTCTCTGAAATCATCGGTTAGCTGTTTTACAATAAAGCGCGGTTCATCCATCACGCCGGCGTTGCGAGCGATCTGACAGGGATCATGGTATGTGACGCCCCCCTCCAGCTTATTTTTATCGAGCTTGATACGCCCTTCCCGGAGATAGCGCGCATGAACTTCGGTAACCGAGCTGACTTTGAAGGGCTGTTTGCCGCTGAGCTGCTTCATGACCCGGAAGGCGGTTCCACACTCGCAGATGGCAACCTCTTTGACCTTGAGCCGTTTGGCCTCATTGACAATCCGATCCAATATCAGCTTGGTCTTGGTGGGGTCGCCCACAAAGGCGCCGAAGTTAACGGCCTCAAAGAAGCTCAGCGTCCAGTTTTCGCCGGCCGCATTGAAAATGGCGGCCGCCGGAATGATCGAATGGGCGCCGGCCAGCGCAACATAAAGCAGATCGGCACCCTCAACATCCACCGGGATGGCGGTCTCACCGGCTTCCATTTTCCATTTTGCTACCACATCGGCCTCAAGTCTTTTAATGCCTTCCATAAAATTTTCTTTGAACAGCTCAATGGATTTTCCTTTTTCAATAGAGGTATCCGCCAGCAGCGTGAGGATTTCAGGTTCGGATTCGGCCCCCACCAGCAGCAGTTTGGCGATGGACATCAGCATCTGGGTATCAATCCCGAACGGACAATAGACCATGCAGCGGCGGCAGCCCGTGCAGGAGTAAGCGGCGTCATAGAGTTCATCCAGGGCCATATCGCTAAGCTCTTTGGCCTCACCCACGGACGGCCAAACTTTTCCGCGGCCTTTAAAATACTTCTTATACAGTCGCCGGACGATTTCTCCCCGGTAGGCTGCAATATATTTGACCTGCCCCATGGAAGCATGTACGTGACAGGCCTCGGTGCATACGCCGCAGCGGGTGCAGGTTTCCAGATAAAATCGCATGGCTTCATTTAATTTGCCTTGAAAGAGTTTAAGCAAATCATCCCGTGTTTTCTCATCCATCATCTCAACCTCTAATAACGTAGTTTAGGCGTCTTCAATAAAGACGAATTTTTCTCTACAGATTGTTTCTATCAAATTTATAGGTGTCAGGTGTCAGTGTTCAGGTGTCAGTAAACAGACGATGGAGGACAGATCATGTGATTCATCTTCCAGCTTTTTCCATCTGTCTTCCGTCTTTCGCTCTCTGTTCTCTGACACCTGACACCTGAACACTGACACCTGATTTCTATCCCCTTCTGAGCTTATTCATCGGCAACGATAGGAACGAGTGCATCAGCTGGCTGAACGGAAAAAACATCAAAAATAAATTGGCGAAAAAAACATGCAGCACCAGCATAAACGAATGGCCCGTATCGGTCACCTCCGCCGGCAAATACGGCTTAAAATACAGGAGGCTCGAAAGGTATTCCCGGTATTGGTCAACGCTTAACTCCTCATAGAGGTACCATCTTCGGGCCCAATCCATCTGGCTGCCAAAAAGAACCACTAGAAACAACAGAATTAACAGATAATAATCTTCGGGGACCGAAAGTTCCCGCACCGGTGAAATAAACCGGCGGAATATAAAATAAAGTAAAGCAATCGAAGCGATCAGCCCGACAAGCCCCTTTCCCAGAAAAATCTCATGGGGAATTAATTGGAGTGTTTCGATTTCACTAAACAATTCCAGATGACCCAGAATCAGCAGCAATATGCAGATGTGAAAGGCCATCAGAAATACCCACAGCAGCGGTTTGTGTCTGCGAACGGTGGGAAACAGAAATGTGTCATGCAAGGCCCATAGCCATCTGGGTTTTTTCTCAGGATAAACCTGAAGCGTGGCCGGATGGCTGGGTTCTCTAAAGATTTTTATCAGCCGGATCGCGGTGCCGATAAAAAAAGTGGCAAAGGCCACATAGACCATCGGCACCAGGATGATGTAGTACAACGTCTCCAAAGCTACCTCCCGTTAGATTCTAGAAGTGGTTTCAAAACCCCATCTCCCCGCTCAATGAAGCGGGATTTGGCATCTATTAAAAGATGTCTTAAGGAACTCAACCCCCGCTATACAGAGCGGGATTTCGCAACGGATCTTATTTATATTTAAGGTGCTCAAAAGGCTCCAATGCCTGCGTTGCCCGCCCTGATGCATACATTAATTCTTTAAGATTAGATATGTATTCCCGCGTCAGCGGGGCCCTTGATGCACACATTAATTTGTTAAAATCAAGATGTGTAATCCCGCGTTCAAGCGGGAAACCTGATCTGAGGTTTTGAAACCACTTCAAAGGAAAAAAGGTTTTATGATGATCGTTTTAGGCGTTGCGTTTGATATAGAACCTTATAACATCATCATCTTGTTCGGTTTTTAATATTTCGTTTCCGCTGGTCCTGGCCCAGGCCGGGAAGTCCGTCAATGAGCCGGGATCCGTGGACAGCGCCTCTATCACCTGACCAATCTCAACCTCTTTTATGCCTTTACTGACTTTTACAACCGGCATCGGGCATGGTAAACCTTTTAAATCAAATACCTTATCAGCTTTAATATCATCACTCATTTTATCCTCCTATTCCGGATTAACCGGTGTATTTGGTGGTTTTTAAAGATTTTTCGAAAATGGATTAAGATTTTGTAATTCGCACGCCTGTTAGATAAAAAGTTGAACTTTGCTGTTTGCGGCCTCTTCTAAAAATTTAGCCACACCGCAGAACTCTAAATTCTTGTAGTCGATCATTTCCTCGCGTTTAAATCCCATCAAATCCATGGACATCTCGCAGACGAAGATCCGCACGCCCAGCTCTTCAGCCATTTCCAGCATCTGCTCAAGGGAGGCCACGTTCTTCTTTTTCATCAGCGATTTCATCATGGCCGTACCCATGCCGCCCATATTCATCTTGGACAACTTGGTCTGGGTCGTACCTTTGGGCAGCATCGTGCCGAACATCTTGCTCATGATATCCTTACCGCCGACGCTTTTGGCTTTGTCTCTGAGCATCGGTGTGCCCCAGAAAGTGAAAAACATGACCGCATCCATACCCATGGCGACCGCTCCGGTCGCAATGACAAAAGACGCCAGCACCTTGTCCAGATCACCACTGAAAACAACCAAGGAACATCTGTCCTCGGGCGTTTTCTTGTTCAGGGCATCCAATTGAGATTTGAACTCTGTAAATTGATTTTCCATATTTTGCATATCCATGATTCGCCTCCTTAAGTTAGGATCTGTAATATGTTTGGGACCCTATTGATTTAAGTGGTTAAAGTTGAAATTGGTTTATACTGTGAACTTTTAATTCAAAAAATAACCGCTGGGAAGGTTGTTGAATTCAATTCGCAATCGGAAGATCCTGCGGTTATCAAATAAGCTATGCATCAGACCATCATCTCTTTGACAGCCTCCATGGATGCTTTGAGAATATCCAGATTGGTCAAAACCGTTTTGCGTTGATCGGGGGCCATCTGGAGCAATACCTGATAATGGATATCCTGAAGAAATCTATTGATATTACTTAATTTTTTTTGTCCATCAGCCGTTAGGCTCAGCAAACTGATCCGTGAGTCCTCCGGATCTTTGATGCGCTGAATTAATTTTTTCTTGATCAGGCCATCGACGATTTTCGATACCCGGCTTTTGACCACATTCATTTTATGGGCAATGCCTTTGGCGGTCAGATAGCGTTCTTCACCAAACAGCATCAGGCATCTAAATTCCGCATCCGGCAGTCCAAACCGCTCACACTGATACTGCATGCGTTCCTGGCAGCATTGAAACAATTTCATTATAAGCTCCTGAAATTGCTTCAATTGATAATCGGAAACACCCAACACAACATCCGGGACATCTTTTTCGGCCATTTGGTTCATAACGTGAACTATAACAAAAAAAAAGAAGGTGTCAAGGGGTTTTTTAAATTTTTTTAAAAAAAAGCCGATATAGGGATCAGAATAAATTGCAGATTTCGGATTGCGGATTGCGGATTTTGAATGTTGGATATGTTTGATATTTCAATCCGCAATCCGCAATCCGAAATCCGAAATCTTAAATGTTCAAAGCTCGGAACTTCCGGCAACATTTATTATTTCTAAAATTACATTTTTAGGGCCATTATTGCGAAGATGAATATATTTTACTTTCATGCAATTATATACTATAATCTAAGTAATTTAAGAACATGACATTTGCCGCAAACGCCATGGCATCTTAAGCTGCCATTCGATTACCGGCCCGTTTCTACAAGGAGAAAAACATGCAACAAACATTACGATTGGGTCTAATCCTTTTGGTGATGATTCCGAGCCTGATGACCATATCGGCCTGCTCAAAAGAAGGCGCTACTGTAAAGAAAGAATCCAGCGTAACCACCGGTGACGTTGATTCAAACATCGCCAAAAAGTTCGAAAATGAAAGTGTAAAAGAACCTGAAATAAAAGAAGTTGAAATAAAGGAAGCACCGAGAACACCAGCTCAGCAAAAGGCGTTTCGGGCCGACAAGATCAAGTTTATGTATGAAGATATCCAATTTAAAAGAGGCAGTTACCGCTTGCAGCCGGAAGCCCGTTTAATTTTAAAACGCAAGGCCGAATTTTTAAAAAAATATCCGGAAGTCGTGGTGATCATTGAAGGGCACACCGATGAACGCGGTTCCAGAGAAGACAATATCGCTTTTGGGGATCGCCGGGCGGGTGCCGTAAAGTCATTTTTAATCCGCGAAGGCATCGAAAGATACCGGCTTATACCGGTCAGTTTCGGCAAAGAACGCCCAATCGATACCGGAAAAACCGAAAAGGCCCGCGCTAGAAACAGGCGGGTGCATCTCATCATCAAAGAATAAGAAGTTTTTAAACCGCTTAAGTTGCGGGTTTCGGGTTGCGCGTTTTTTTTTTGATTCTGTGCTTAACCCGCAACCCGCAACTCGAAACGCGCAACATATAATATCCAGCTGTTTCATCGCTTCAGCACTCCAGTACTCCATCACTCCAGGCAAGCTAGCCTTCATTTTCCGTACATTCCTTCTTGATTTGCGACCAATTCTCAGATAAGGCCAGAATAATTTAAGCTCCCAACTTAACCCAATTGAGTGTTTCAGATTTTAAAAATTGAAAAGCGAACTGAAAATTGGTGTGCGGGAACTCGTCGCGCACGTGCTCCGGTCCGGTGACCTCACATTTGAGTTTCTGGGATCCAGCCGCCCCGTCGAAGGGATACGGGCGCATCAACGGATTCAGAATTCACGCCCCGATACTTACCAACCCGAGGTGTCGATTTCTCATCAAGTTGAAACAGATCGATTTCGGTTAATTATCGGCGGCCGGATTGACGGCGTGTATACCGAACCGA
>JASFIU010000047.1:0-15988 GCA_050122495.1 Desulfobacterales bacterium
TTATTCGACATGCCATTGAGGAAGACCGGATTTTCTCGATGATATTCTGGGGTCCGCCGGGTTGCGGAAAAACCACGCTCGCCCGTATCATTGCCGGGGAAACGCGGTCGCATTTTGTTCATTTTTCGGCGGTACTTTCCGGCGTCAAAGAAATCCGGGCGGTGATTGAGGAAGCCCGAAACCAGCAGAAAATTCACCGCAAACGCACAATTCTGTTTGTCGATGAAATCCATCGATTTAACAAAGCCCAGCAAGATGCCTTTCTACATCACGTAGAAAGCGGATTGATTACACTGATTGGCGCGACGACCGAAAATCCCTCCTTTGAGGTCATCGCACCCCTGCTGTCACGATGCCGGGTGATCACCCTGGATCGGCTCGCCGAAGAAGATATTTCTGCAATCATTGACATGGCATTGAGCGATGAACAAAGAGGCCTTGGGGCTCTAAACATCGAGCTGGACTCAGACGCCCGCGATTATATCATACGCATCGCAGACGGCGATGCACGGGTTGCGTTAAACAACTTAGAAGTTGCCGGCTCGCTGGTGATGTCCAGACAAGAGCAGGATCGTCCGACAACCGCCGGGAAAATTACGTTAAAGGATTTAGAAATTGCAATACAGGAAAAGGCGCTTGTTTATGACAAGGGCGGCGAAGCGCATTACAATTTAATTTCAGCCCTCCACAAAAGCCTAAGGGGCAGCGATCCGGATGCGGCCCTTTACTGGCTGGCCCGTATGCTGGCGGGCGGAGAAGACCCGTTTTATATTGCGCGCCGGATGGTGCGCTTTGCTTCAGAAGATATCGGCAATGCCGATCCCAATGCACTCAGCGTTGCGATGAACGCGATGGAAGCCTTTAAATTTCTGGGGCATCCGGAAGGTGAGCTGGCCCTTGCTCAGGCGGCGGTTTATCTGGCCACAGCCCCAAAAAGCAACAGCATTTATTCCGCCCTTGGCAAAGCCAGGGCAGTCATTAAAAAAACAGGTTCCCTGCCGGTGCCGTTTCACATTCGCAATGCGCCCACCAAACTGATGAAAGATCTGGGGTACGGCAAAGATTACAAATATGCCCACAATTACGAGAATGCGATCGTGCCCCAGGAATACCTGCCCGATGAGCTCAAAGGGCAGTTCTTCTACTTTCCAACCAATAGGGGCTTTGAGAAGATAATCAAAGACAGGCTCGATAAATGGCGGCAGCTGATCCGGAAATCAAAAGCCAAAAGTGACCCGGAAGATTAATTACCTATCATAAAACTGTATTTACGGGTTTCGCCTTCCTTAATTTCATTCCCCGTACAGGAAAATGTGCGCTCTTGAATGTTCACCCGGCCGGATTTAGCGATCAATACAACCGATGAAGAGCGCGTTCCGTAATCCGGACTGACGATGAACAACGGCGATAAAATACGCTCCCAATCCAAACCAACACCGGTGTCGGGTAATTCGTCATCGGGTGGCTGTGATCGGTCGGAAAGAATTTTCCAGATTTTATCAATATCGATTTTTTCCCGGCCGCTCAGCTGGCCCTGCAGCAGGTCTTTGCCGCGCTGAATTTTCGGCCAGGCGGTATCGATCAGATGGTTGCTGATCCCGTAAAAACCGGGCTGCAATTGCCGGATCCGGGTGGCGCGATTCGAATAGTACCACAGCTCGGAAGCATCGCCGACGATTAAATTAAATCCGTTATAGACCCGACCCATTTGACTGACGGCTTCAAGATAGCGCTGCGGTGTTGATTTTTCGGTGAGAAAATTGCGGATTAAAATGCCGCGTGAAGTTGTGTTTTGTGTCTGCGCATCCGGTTCGCGGTAGTTGGTTATCGCAGCGAGGCGCCCGGTTGTGGTAAGACCGAGCCAGGTTCCCTTGCCTTTTAAATCCTGCCCGGCCAGCACTTCGGGATGGTCGGCCCAGTAATCCAGGGGCGCGGTCGGGCGATTGTAAAATTCGTCCCGGTTGGCCGCCAAAATCAAGCGGTAATCCGGATGCATTTCATATGAAAACAGGATTAAACACATATGATCTCCGTTGACCCTGTCTTGATATCCATGTTATAAGGCATTTTTCAAAATTTGTTAAGCGAATTAGTTTTCCGCATTGGAAACCAATTTGTGCCATCCTTAATCTTTTTTGGATAAGCACTATTTTCGGAGGTGTGAACATGCAAGAGGTTGTCATTGTCAGTGGTTCCAGAACTGCTATCGGGACCTTCGGCGGCGGATTGAAAGACGTTCCGGTAACTGAATTGGGCGCTGTGGTCATGCGGGATGTTTTAAAGCGGGCCAATTTAAGACCGGCCCCAAACGATATCATGAAGGCTGCGGCCCCTGACAAGCTCAAGGACCAGGGCCTTACAGAGCTCGAAAAGAAAGCCTATGACTGGCATGATGATGCCCAACCCGTGGCGCTTGATGAGGTGATCATGGGCAACGTGCTGCAAGCCGCTCAGGGTCAGAACACAGCCCGGCAGAGCATGATCGGGGCCGGAATCCCCAAAGAAACTCCGGCTTACACGATTAACAAAGTTTGCGGTTCGGGCTTAAAAGCCATTGCTCTGGGGGCCTCGGCTATTATGCTGGGGCACGCCGATGTGGTTCTGGCCGGAGGGCAGGAGAGTATGAGCCTGACGCCGATGGCCTTGCCCAAAGCCCGCTGGGGCCATCGGATGGAGCTGACCGGTGTCGGTGATGTTTTGGATCTGATGGTGTTTGACGGATTGTGGGAAATATTTTACGGCTATCACATGGGCGTTACCGCCGAGGCCATCGCCGCGATGTATGAAATCAGCCGGCTGGAACAGGATGAACTGGGCGTCCTCAGCCACAACCGGGCACGATCGGCCATAAAAGATGGGCTTTTCGCGCAGGAGATTGCGCCCGTGATTGTTAAAACCCGCAAAGGTGAAACCATTTTTGATACCGATGAACGCCCAATGGATACTGACATGGACAAAATGGCCCGGTTAAGGCCGGCGTTCAAAAAGGAGGGGACGGTTACGGCCGGAAATGCCTCGGGGATCAATGACGCTGCAGCGGCCGTTCTTTTGATGAGCACGGATAAAGCCAAGGACTTATCCCTGGAGCCGATTGTTAAAATCAAAGCGTTTGCTTCCGGCGGGGTGGACCCTGCTTATATGGGGCTGGGACCGATTCCGGCTGTCAGAAAGGCCTTGACGGCGGCCGGGATGACGCTGGAAGATATCGATATGATCGAACTCAACGAAGCCTTTGCAGCCCAGGCCATTGGCTGTATGCGCGAGCTTGGTCTTGATAATGATCGCCCCAATGAGCTGGGCAGCGGCATATCGTTGGGACATCCCATCGGTTGCACGGGTGCCCGCCAGATGGTTACGGGCATGAACCATATGCAGCGCAGCGGCTATAATACCGGTCTGTTGACGATGTGTATTGGCGGCGGTATGGGCATGGCGATGATTGTAGAACGCTAAATTTTTTCTTTACTTTTTTTGTAATAATTGCTAATAGTTAGTTAAATTTTAGGTCTTCAATCCCCTTGAAAATATTGGGTTTTTTGGACAGGGTCAGCGATTTGGCTTTTGAGGATCTTTTTTCTATCCGATTTTTATTGATTCCAGTTTGTTATCTGATTTCATGATGCTATAATCCAAGCCTCGATGTGCCCCGGGCCATCGACTAAAGGAGGTTCATTCTAATGGATGTCAGCCGTAAGTTGGGTATTTTGGTTTTCTGTGCCGTGCCGGCTATCATTGGCGGCGGGATCGTCTTCGCCATATTTGACAGCTGGGCCCCGGTTTTCATCTATGAAACCCTTCTCTTATTTGCAGCCGGAGGGTTTATTGCCAGGTAAATAATCTGCCCTCAAACCATACAAAAGCCCTCTCTTGATTATCACCATTGCAATGGCCAGCCTATTTCACAGGCAATCGCCTCGCGTTGCGGCGTTTGTCCCGGTGGACTGTGTTGATTGGGTTTTCCAAATCCCGCCAGGGCGGGACTTCGCATTCGGTTTCCACCGTGTTGTTTTCAGCAATTAGGGTGCTTCGTGCTCCGCCTTGACCGCTCATGGCGGTAAAATCCAAGCCACCCGCTGTGCGGGTGGCCGTTGACGCCTAATGTCTGTTAGGAGGGAATGTGAGCAATCAGGGTTCCCCGAATTTGATTTTATGGTTTTTTCTGGCTGTTTTTACCTTATCCTGCTTGTTGATGGGCTGGCTTCTGTGGCCCTTTATATCGGTTATCATTCTGGCCATTGTTGTTACCGGTGTTTTTGTTCCGGTATACAAACTGTTTAATCGAAAACTAAACCCGACGATTGCATCCCTGTTAACCTGCGTTGTCATATTTTTTGTCCTTTTCTTGCCGCTTTCGTTCTTTGTGGGGATCCTGGCCAATGAAGCCTGGGACTTGTATTTAACCGCGAGGGACACTTTACAAAATAAGCCCATTATGGAGCTGCTTGAAAGAAGTGACATATTTGGAAAAATCAATCAGTTTCTGGCTAAATTTAAAATTGAAATAACGGGTGAACAGCTCAACCGGGCGATTGCCGAAATCGGCAGGGTGGTGGGGCTTTTCTTATATGAGCAGGCCAGGTCGATCACGACGAATGTACTTAAATTTATCGTCAACTTTTTTTTCATGCTTTTGATTATCTTTTACCTGTTAATCGACAGTCAACGTCTGGTTGCTTTTATCGTCAAACTATCTCCGCTGCCGGAAGATCAGGATCAAAAATTGATTCAAAAATTTAAAGACATTGCCACCGCCATTCTCCTGGGCAACGGCCTGGGCGGACTGATCCAGGGCACGCTGGGCGGAATTGTTTTTGCGGTCTTCGGGATAAAGTCCCCCTTCCTCTGGGGCGTTATCATGGCGCTGCTGGCTTTTTTGCCGATTCTGGGAATCGGCGGTGTATTTGTACCGGCAGCCATTTTTTTATTTTTACAGGGGCGCGTCGGCGCCGGTATTTTTTTCCTTATTTTTTATATCGTCCTTTCAAGCAGCATCGAATATTTCTTTAAACCCAAGCTGGTCGGGCAGCGGGTGCGGATGCACACGTTGATCGTATTTCTTTCCATTATCGGCGGACTGAAGCTGTTCGGGATATTGGGCATTATTTACGGTCCTCTGGTGGTAACCGCGTTTTTAACCCTGGCGGAAATCTATCAGGCGAGTTATCAACAGCTGGTAGAACGAACAAGATAGAGCGCCGTTTTTTTAACCTATACCTACTTTAGATGGAGTTGAGATGTATCAAAGCGATCGTTTTGCTGAAATCAGTATCGAAAAAGAGATGAAAAAGTCATATCTTGATTACGCCATGAGTGTAATCATCGGCCGGGCACTGCCGGATGTTCGCGATGGACTAAAACCGGTCCACCGGCGTGTCCTGTATGCCATGCGGGAGTTAAAAAATGATTGGAACAAACCCTATAAAAAATCGGCCCGTATTGTGGGTGATGTGATCGGTAAATTTCATCCCCACGGTGATGCGGCTGTTTATGATACGATTGTGCGGCTGGCCCAGGATTTTTCCATGCGATATCCGCTCGTTGACGGCCAGGGCAACTTTGGCTCCATCGACGGCGACCCTCCCGCTGCCATGCGATACACGGAAATCCGGATGATGCGTCTGGCGCATGAGATGCTGGAAGATTTAGAAAAAGAGACAGTTGATTTTACGCCCAACTATGATGAGTCCTTGTTTGAACCGGCCGTAATGCCGGCCAAGATTCCCACTTTGCTGATCAACGGATCGGCCGGTATCGCTGTGGGGATGGCCACCAATATCCCGCCCCACAATCTGTCTGAAGTGATATCGGCTCTTAAAGCGCTGATCGATAACCCGGAGATCTCAATCGATGAGCTTATTGAATATGTGCCGGGCCCTGATTTTCCGACCGGCGGTATGATCTATGGAACCGATGGCATCCGGTCGGCCTACCAAACCGGACGCGGTGCAGTCCGCATCCGCGCCAGGCTCCTTGTTGAAAAAGACAAACGCACCCAGCGGGAGACCCTGGTCATCACCGAGCTGCCCTATCAGGTCAACAAGGCCAAGCTGATTGAGAAGATTGCTGAGCTGATCAGGGATAAAAATATCGAAGGCATAAGATTTGTCAGGGATGAATCGGACCGCGACGGAATGCGGATCGCGCTGGGGCTAAAAAAGGACCAGATTGCCGGTGTGACCATCAATCAACTTTACAAACATACCCGCCTGGAGAATAGTTTTGGAATTATTTTCCTGGCGGTTGTCAATGGACGGCCTGAGATTCTCAATCTTAAAGAGATCCTGCAATATTTCATTCTGCACCGCAAGGATATCGTCATACGGCGCACCCGCTTTGATCTGAAAAAGGCCGAAGACCAGGCGCATATCCTTGAAGGCTTAAAGATTGCTTTGGATAATCTGGATGCGGTGGTGGCCTTGATTCGCGCATCCAAATCACCGGCGGAGGCCAAATCCCAGCTGGTGAAGAAATTTAGTCTGACCGAAAAACAGGCCCAGGCCATTTTGGACATGCGGCTGCAGCGGCTTACCGGTCTTGAGCGCGATAAGATTCAGCAGGACTATAAAAATATTATTAAAGATATTGCCAGGTTTAAGGAGATCCTTGCCAGCGAAAAACTGGTGCTCAACATTATTAAGGATGAACTTTCAGAGATAGAGGAGAAGTTCGGCGATGATCGCTATACCGAGATAATCGAAGAGACGAAGGAAATTACGATCGAGGATATGATTGTTGAAGAGGATATGGTCGTTACGATTTCCAAACGCGGATATATCAAACGCAATCCCATCACACTCTACAGAAAACAACGCCGGGGCGGTAAAGGCAAAACGGCGATGGGAACTAAGGAAGATGATTTTGTCGAACATTTGTTTGTGGCCTCTACCCACCACACGTTTCTTTTCTTTACGAATCAGGGGCGGGTTTACTGGCGTAAGGTCTACGATATGCCCCAGGCCGGTCGGATGAGCCTTGGGAAGGCAATTGTGAATCTGCTCAATTTCGGAAAAGATGAACGGCTTACCACCGTGCTGGCGGTACCCGAATTTGAGCCGGGTTATCATATTTTGATGGCGACTAAAAATGGCGTGATAAAAAAGACGGATTTAATGGCATTCAGCCGCCCGCGCGCCGGCGGTATCATTGCGCTGAATCTTCTCGAGGGCGATGAATTGATCGCAGCGCGTATTACCGACGGCACTTTGAATGTGTTCATGGGCTCCCGCATGGGTAAATCCATTCGATTTCACGAATCCGATATCCGCCCATCGGGACGTGTTGCCACCGGGGTTCGGGGAATGCGTCTGGCTGAAGGAGATCAAATCGTGGGTGTGCAGGTCCTCAGCCACGGTCAAACGCTGTTTGCGGTGACCGAAAACGGTTACGGCAAACGCACATCGATTGATGAATATCCGGTCCAGAAACGCGGGGGCAAGGGCGTCATTTCAATAAAAACCACCGAGCGCAACGGGATGGTCGTCGGCATCTTGCTGGTTGAAGAAGATGATGATTTGATGCTGATGACCGACGCCGGCAAAGTTATTAGAATGCAGGTCAACTCGATATCTGTAATTAGCCGCAATACTCAGGGCGTAAAACTGATGGGTATGGATGCCGAAGAACGGGTCGTCGGCGCCGCCAGATTGGCGGAAAAAGAAGAATAGCGATTATGGGCATGACCAACGAGATAGACCCCAACACCTATCGAATTGGCGTGGTGGGAGCGGGGAGCTGGGGCACGGCCATTGCCGATTTGCTTGCCTGTAAAGGATTTCAGACCCATCTCTGGGTGTTTGAAAAAGAGGTCAGGGACCACATTCAGCAATTTAACGAAAATAAGCTTTATCTACCCGATCATCAACTGTCACCCGATCTATCGGCTTCAAACGATCTGACCGATGTCGTGTCGGATAAGCATCTTATTGTAATCGTGGTGCCTTCCCATGTCATGCGAGAGGTGACCCAAAATATTGCCGGGCGCCTATCGGAGGACACGATTATTACATCCGCTTCCAAAGGCATTGAGCAGAAAACACATCTAACCATGTCGGGTGTGATCAGGGAAACGATTCCCGATATCGAGGCTGACCATATGGCGGTGATTTCGGGCCCCAGCTTTGCTAGGGAAGTCGTTCAAAAAATGCCCACGTCGGTAACGGTAGCCTGCCAGAACCCTGAAATTGCTGCCAGAGTGCAACACATATTTGCAACACCCTATTTCAGAGTGTATACCAGTGACGACGTTGTCGGGGTCGAGCTGGGCGGTTCTGTTAAAAATGTGATTGCAATTGCATCGGGCATTCTGGATGGTCTCGGAATGGGTCTAAATACCCGTGCGGCCCTCATCACAAGAGGAATGACCGAAGTCCGCCGCTTGGGACTTCATCTCGGCGCCAATCCAAGAACGTTTACCGGCCTGGCCGGTTTCGGAGATCTGGTGCTGACGTGCACGGGAAATCTAAGCCGAAATTATACGGTCGGCATAAAGTTGGGCAAAGGCAAAAAACTTCAACACATACTCGATGAAATGCACATGGTGGCCGAGGGTGTTAAAACCGCAAAATCCGTCTATAATTTTTCCCGCAAACTCGGTGTTGAAATGCCGATATGCCACGAGATCTATCGAATTCTTTATGAAGATCTGGCGCCGAAAGAAGCCGTCTATCGTTTGATGACCCGAACGCTCAAGCAGGAGTTGGACGAAAATTAAGGCGGGTTGCGCGTTACGCGTTTCGGGTTACGTGTTGCGCGTTACGGGTTACGTGTTGTGTTACTGGTTGCGTGTTTCGAGTACATTTGTATATGATTACGGTCAATATCTCAATTTTATGAAAATGGAAAATTATTACTCATGAAAAAGAAGACTTCAACCCGCAACCTGGAACACGCAACCCGCAACACGCAACAGCCACATAAAGGCGCGGGCCACAGGCAGAGATTACGCGAACGGTTTCTTTCGGATGGATTAGGTGGTTTTCACGACTACGAAGTGATCGAACTTTTGCTCACCCTGGCCATGCCGCGCAAAGATTGCAAAGATGCGGCCAAAGAATCCCTGATAAGATTTAAAACACTTCAAGGGGTGCTTGAAGCCCCGCCCCAGGAGCTTTGTAAAGTCAACGGTATCGGCCCCAAAAATATTCTCGGTCTTAAACTGATCAAAGCGGTTGCCGAAAGATACCTTGAAAAGAAACTCATCCATAAGGATGCAATTAATGATTCAAAGGCGCTTTTCGATTACCTGTACCATAGCATTGGAGATAAAAATCGAGAATTTTTTAAAGTCATATTTTTGAATTCCAAAAACCAGGTGATTACCGCCAGCACCATTTCTGAAGGCACGTTAACCGCCAGCAGCGTATATCCGCGTGAAGTTATTCAGGCAGCCCTCAGCCATGATGCCGCTGCCCTTATTTTTGCTCACAATCACCCTTCCGGCGACCCGGAACCCTCATCGGAAGATGTTGCCGTCACCCGCCAACTGGTCTTCGCCGGTAAGGTGATGGGGATGGTCGTGCATGAACATCTGATCATTGGGGATAATCGTTATTTCAGTTTTGCGGATCAGGGCTATATAGCGCGCATGAACCGCGAATTCGAAAAGCTGAGCGGGCAGGGGACCTAGATATTTCTTTAATGAAAATGGACTTTTGCCAGTTGAATATTTACTGAATCCTAACATTACAAATGACTCAGGAAAAAAAACCACGCCCATACTGTTTCGGAAAGCTCGATAATGTCTTCCCGTTGGCAGATGACGGTTTAAGACATACCCCGGAAAGCTGTATGGTTTGCTTCTGTAAAACAGAATGTTTAAGGGCGGCCGTCAGGGGACCCGAAGGCATTCAAGTTGAAGAAGAGCGGGTCAAACGCGCCTATGGTTCCGGCACCATCAGCTTCTTTGAAAGATGGTCGCGGAAAAAAGCTTTAGACCGCAAAAAAAAACGATGATCATTCCGCATATCCAAATCAAATTATGCCCCCAACAGCTGTTTCAAATAAATTTAAAATCTCCATCTTACTGGCACTGATTGTTTTTGGTTTTGTCGGGTTCTGGTTTCGCATTCCGATTTGGGAAAAGATCACTGAGTTATACCGATTGTTTTCGGATCGGGAACAGATCCGGCTCCTTATTTCTTCGTTTGGAACGAGTGCGCCGCCGGTTTTCATGTTAATCCAGGTTCTTCAGGTCATTTTTGCCCCGGTGCCGGGAGAAGCAACCGGCTTTATCGGCGGATATCTGTTCGGGACGCTGCCGGGATTTATCTATTCCAGCATCGGTCTGACGGTAGGTTCCTGGTTGAACTTTATGATCGGCCGTTTTCTAGGTGAACGCTATGTGAGGAAACGGATTCCGGCGTCTCAGTTTCAAAAAATTGATGGGATGGTCAAGCGTCAGGGTGTCATTGTCCTGTTTATCCTGTTTTTATTTCCGGGCTTTCCAAAGGACTATCTGTGCCTGGCACTGGGTGTCAGCACACTGCCGGTCAAAATTTTCATTTTGCTGGCCGCTATCGGCCGGATGCCGGGCACCTTTGCCCTTAGCCTTCAGGGTGAATTCCTATATGAACAAAATTATGCCCTGCTCGCGGTTATGATGGGTACCTGTCTGATTTTGGCCCTTTTTTGCTATGCGTACCGGGAAAAGATTTACCTCTGGGTTGAGAAGTTTGAAAAAAATCACTAGCGGTTGATTTTCTACCTTAAATGTGAGTTAGCAGCCAACGTTTTTATCGCTTTAACTATAAGATAAACCATGATATTATACTAGAAGTAGATCTTAGAAAGTGACTTCGTTTTGCTTTCATGGCCTTGTGGCGGTGCTCCCGGCCGTCATGAGGCACAAAAACCTTTTTAAACAGGAGAAGAGATTGGCATACTGGAATTACAGGGAAGAACTGAGCCACGCCGATAAGCTGAGGCGGTCTTACTATGAACTCTTGAGGGATGAGCTGGACCAATTCCTTTTGCAATATGCTCTTATTGATTCATATAAAACGTTCAGCTCCCATCAAATCCCTTTTCCCTTTGTTGAAAAAAGGGAGTTGAAGCCACGCGGGCGTGTTCCCGACCAGGAATATGAATCCCAGAATACATTTCTGGTCATTTTTGTAGAAGATTCGGTACTGCCCGAGCATAAAAAGTACATCCGATTTTTCGATGTCAATAAAACCACCAAAAAGAACCTTTTACGCTTTAAGACGTTGCCGCTTGGTGATAAGTTTGACCGCAATTGGAAATATCTTGAATCCATCTATTTCAAGAACTTCTTAAAAATCCTGCTGCCGGTTGATTATGCTTTGCTGATTCAGGGCGACGCAGCCAGCCTGGCAAGGAATCGATATGGGCTAACCCATTTTCATGTGCGGGTTGACTGGCCGATAACGGAAGCAGCCGAAGATATGGCGCGGAGTTTGAGGTATATATCCAAAGACATCTTCGAAAAGGGCGACAAGTATGCCGAAGATATCCAGAAGAAGTTTTTTGAATATTATGGACTTCCGGTGATGGTGGGCGGCAGGCGGACAGCAGCCATTGTCGCCGCCCAGTATCTTAAACGGATTCCGGGGATCTCAACCGTATATGTGGGCAGCAGCGAATCCAGAGCTTTGATTCGCATCTGCGAACGGGGCATCTCCAAATCGGTATTGATGAAACGCTCTCTCAAGGAGCTGGATGGAATCGCTGAAGCCAACGGCCTGTCCCCCCGGGCGTTCAAAAAGAATTATGTCATCGCGCGGGAGAAAAGATGCGGGGTTTGCATTTTCCAGGCAAGTTATGCCCGAACCTACCATGCCCGTGAGCCGGAAGACGGCAAACTGCGAGACGTTAAACCGGATCTTCACTGGTTAACAGTCGGTGAGCAGCATATCCTTCCGAAACCGGGCATATTGAAATACCCGCCCATTCCGCTTAATCTTATCTACACGTAATCTGGTATTATCCAATTTTTTGCTGAATACTCGGCTCTGGGTATATTCTATAAGTGACTAAAGTGAACTAAAGTTAAAAGTGCCTAAAGTTGAGGTGTCGCTTCGCTCCATTTTTTTATAAAAATGATCGTTCGACCCAGAGGCTCTCGACGGGTAGAATACTATAACTTTAGTCACTCTAGCTCACTTTAGTCACTCTAGGCACTTTCTTCTAAAGCTTTTTCATCATGGCAGTTTCATCGCAGTCCGGAAATTTAACACAGATAATACAATCTCCCCAGATTTTGAGCGGAAGATCGGATCGCTCGATTTGAACGAAACCGAATTTCTTGAAGAAGTCCGGCTTGTAGGTGAGGGTGAACACTTTTTTGACATCAAACGATTTGGCTTCCTCTAAAACCGTTTCCGTCAGCGTTCTTCCGATATTTTTACCCAGGTGTTCGGGAAGAACCGCCAGGGACCGAATCTCGGCAAGATCTTCCCAGCAGAACTGCAGGGCGCAGCAGCCGATCAGCTCGTGATTGCGCTCATCCACGTACACCGAGAAATCCCGGATATGATCGTATAATTCACTCAGCGGGCGTGCCAGAAGTTCCTCTTTCTGGCCATATGCCTGCAAAAGCCCGTGAATCGACTTTACGTCTCGGATGGTTGCCTTTCGTATCAGCATGGTGCTTTCATAACATGGTTTGTTGCTTAATTAAACCCCAATGGGCGACCCATTAAAGTTAAAGCAGAGAGCGCTTAAAACCGGCCATGACTTCAGCGATGCTTTCCGGGCTCGGTGCCTTTTTTAAACAGGGCGACCACAGATTGTTTTGAATCTTCCGGCTGCGGCAAACCGGTGATGGGATCCATGCGGACCTGGCTGACATCATCGGGAATGTCGAAATATTGATAGGGTTGATTTTGAAGGGCCGCTTTCATAAAGTCAATCCATATGGGTAAGGCGGCCCTGGCCCCGGTTTCCTTCGCACCCAGACTGCGGCCGTCGTCCAGGCCCACCCAAACACCGGCAATTACACGCGGTGAGAAACCGATGAACAACGCGTCTTTATAGTCGTTTGTGGTTCCGGTTTTCCCGGCTACAGCTCTGCCCAGCATACGGGCGCGCCGGCCGGTTCCTTCTTTGATCACGCCTTCCAGCATATTGGTCACAATGGCGGCGCCGGCGCGTGACATCACCAGTCTTTTCTGAGATTTGGCCCGCCAGATCACGCGACCCTGCCGATCGACAATTTCTATGACGCCGAACGGTTTAATCTTTTCACCTTTATTCGGAAATACCGAATAGGCCGATGTCAAATCCATGAGGGTCACTTCCGAGGTGCCCAGCGCCAGTGATAAATTAGTCGCCAGATGGGATTTGATGCCGAGTTGATGGGCGAATTGGGCCACCGGATAAGGTCCTAACGTATGCAGCAATCGAACCGCCGGAATGTTCTGTGAGATCGCCAGGGCGTGGCGGAGCGTCAATTCGCCTTTATATTCCAGAGAAAAGTTTTCGGGTTTCCAGTCATCGTCGTCCTGCGCGCCTCGATATACAACCGGTGCGTCCAGAATTTTTTTGTTTTGGGCGAAACCCTGTTCGATCGCATAGGCATAAACAAAGGGTTTGAAGGCCGATCCGGGCTGTCTGAGCGCCATTGAGGCACGATTAAAACGGCTGGTATGAAAATCCCTGCCGCCCACCATGGCCAAAATGCCGCCGGAGGTTAAATCAATGGATATCAGGGCGGCTTCGGGAGCGGGTACCGCTAATTGGCTGGGTTGCATCCGATCGCTCAGCGCCGCGAGTCCGTCACCCACTGCCTTTTCGGCTGCCGATTGCAGCCCGTAATCGAGGGTTGCCAGAACCGTTAAACCGCCTTTATACAGGCGGGTCGATCCCAGTTCATCTTCCAGCGACTTCTTAATAAATTCTACAAAATAAGGCGCTTTTGACGGGTTGAACCGCCGTCCATTGGTATAGAGCCCCGCTTGAAGCGCCTGTTGATAGGCCGCATCGGAAATGATATCCGTATCCCGCATTTGCCTTAATACGGTATTTCGCCTTTTGATGGCCAGGTCCGGATTTACCAGCGGAGAATAGCGTGAAGGCGATTTCGGCATGCCGGCGACAAGGGCACATTCAGCCAGATTTAAATCCTTTACGGATTTTCCGAAAAATATCTTAGCTGCGGATTGCACCCCGTAGGCGCCGCTGCCGAAGTAAACCTGGTTGAGATACAATTCCAATATTTCATCCTTGGTGTAGCGGCGCTCCAGTTGAAAGGCCAAAATGGCTTCCTTAATTTTGCGCACCAGTGTTTTCCGGGGTGTTAGAAAAAGCGTTTTGGACAACTGCTGGGTGATGGTGCTCGCGCCTTCCACAAATTCACCGGCCTTAATATCTTTGATAATTGCCCGGGCGATCCCTTTGAGGTCGACGCCGCTGTGCTTATAGAATTTGCGATCTTCGGTCGCCACCAGCGCGGCCTTTAAAAGCATGGGGATGGTTTCCAGGGGCACGGGTTCGCGCTTCTCGATGAATAGTTCGGCCAGCAAGACTTTATCTGCGGAATAAATGCGGGTAACGGCATCGGGCTTGAAATTTTCCAGCGAGCGGATCTGGGGCAGATCGTGGGTGAGTGCAAAAAATGCCCCCGCCAGACTGCCGCAGATCACCCCGAGAACCAACACGAGGAAAATAATAATTTTGTTCCTATTTAAGCGAATCTTCATCATTTGATACGCTCATTTTAAGTCAAACGGGTAGCAATAGGCAAGGGTTTTAGGTATAAGTTGTTTCAAAACCCCATCTAAGGCTCAATGGCTGCGTTGTCCCGCGGATTGAAATACTCACGTACTTACGTGTACGCTCCGTTTTCAATCCGCGGGACGCCTTGCCCTTGAACCTGATCTGAGGTTTTGAAACAACTTCTAAATATTGAACGGCGGGATCGGTTCCCCGCGAGCGTACTTGCAACGCCGGAGGTTAGAAAGATAACTTTGGGCCGGTGAAAAGGGAAAGGTGACGATCCATGATGAAGGACTTACTTGGGGCTTGATTAAGGAAGGAATCAATTCTGCCGGCTTGAAATAACCTGATTCATTTTTTCACCCAATTCGCTCATGGTGTACGGTTTGGTGACCACTCCGCTAAACCCGTATTGGCCGTAATCGGTAATTCCGGGATCATTGCAGTAACCGCTGGATACGACGGCGACCACCTGGGGGTCGATTTTAACGAGTTCCTGAACGGCTTCCTTGCCGCCCATGCCGCCTTTGACGGTCAAATCCAATATGACGGCATCAAACGGCTTTTTTGATGCCAGCGCCTGTTTATAGCGTTTGACGGCCTCGCTGCCGTCCAGCGCAAAATCAACTTCATAACCCAGATAGGTCAACAGCTCACCGGCAAGTTTGCGTATCATGGCTTCATCATCCATTACCAGAATACGGCCTTCGCCAAAAATCGGGATTTCCTGCTCGGTGGTACCGGCGGCCCTTTGATTGGAAGATTTTCCGTTGGCACTGGGCAAATAGATGTGAAATGTGGCGCCCTGCCGGAATTTCGACTCCACCGTCATGTTGCCGCCGTGCTTGCGGATAATCGAGTGGCAGATCGACAAGCCCAGCCCGGTGCCCTTTTTATTCCCCATTTTTTTTGTGGAGAAATAGGGATTGAAAATTTTATCCAGATTTTTCTGAGCGATTCCTTTTCCTTGGTCGCTAATGGATATTTTTACGTATCTGCCCTTTCGTAAATTGGACAAATCATCATCGTTGGTGACGTTTTCGGCGTTGACCCTGAGAAGACCGCCTTCCGGCATCGCCTCCCGGGCATTCAGGACCACATTGTGAATTGCCTGGCCGATCTGGCGGTTATCCACTTCCACCGGCCAGAGGTTATCCGGAAAATTAAAATCGCATTTGAGATTGGAGCCGCTCAGGGTGAATTCTGTTGCGTTTTTAACCAGCTTGGCGACCTCGGCTATTTTTTTGTCCGGTGTTCCGCCCTTGGAAAACGTGATCAGTTTTTGGGTCAAATCCTTGGCAGTTTTGGAGGCGGC
>JASFIU010000048.1:0-15904 GCA_050122495.1 Desulfobacterales bacterium
GGATTTATCGGGCTGGGCCAGTTTGGCCCCGATTGCATATGGCAGTCCGGTTCCGAGATGTCCGAAGTTCATCGAATAAATAACAGAGCGCTGGGTTTTGGGCACATGATAGTGAATACTCCAAAGTGTCGTATTGCCCCCATCCATAACCATTATAGCATCGTCTGAGAAGAATTCGTTGCACACTTTTAAAATATGACCGGTCAGCATGGGTACCCGCTCCAAATCGACCAGAGCTTCATCGAGTTCCTTCTGCCAATCATCCTGCACTGCCCGGAATTCTTGGATTTTAGGATGGGTTTTACGCTTGGGTATCTCCTTCTTAACGATTTCAAACAATTGCGATAAAATCTTTTTGGCATCGCCGACCAGGGCCACATCGACGGGTCGATTCAAGCCCATATGGGTGGGTTCGGTATCAATCTGAATGAGCTTCTGTTTATCAGGTTCGCCGAACATGGGCGGCTGGCCCCACATATTCAGCTCGCCCAGACGGGTGCCGACAGCCAGCACCACATCCGCCTGGCTGTTGGCCATAATTCGAGATAAGCAGGTCGGATGAAAAACGAGTTCATGCTCATCTGATACGATGCCGCGAGCCCGGATCGTGTTGGTCACCGCTGCACCCAGATATTCCGCTATTTGTTGGACCTCTTGCCCGGCGCCCGCCCGTTCTGCACCATTGCCACAATGAATATTAACAAGGTCAGCGGATGCCAGCAACTCGGCGGCCCGGGCCAAGGCATTTGGATCCCCCGGCATGCTTTCAGTAACGCGATATTTTTCGGGCGCCCATATTTGAACACCGGCTTCGTCGTCGCGCGCATTTAAAATATCTTCCGGGATTAGGATATGCACGGGCCCCGGTCGGCCGGATGTAGCAACGCGAAAAGCATGGCGTAGCATGTCCGGAATACGATTCCAGTGATCCACTTTCCCATTCCACTTTACCGCCGGTTTGAAGATATCCAGATGGCGGCTTACCTGCATACCCCCCTGATGAACATAAGAATCGGAAATCTCGCTGCGCCGGGTCGTCGTTATGGCAACAACCGGACTGCCCTCTGCCTCGGCACACATCAGGCCGGCAATTAGATTTGCGGCCCCCGGTCCGGCACAGGCCATCACCACAGCAGGCTCTCCCGTACACCGGGTGTAAGCGTCGCAGGCATGCGCGGCGGCGGCTTCATGACGCGGAACGATCAGCGCCATACCCAATTCCTTGCCCAGGCGTTCTAGTGCTTCTAAAACCATCATATAGGTACCGTCTGTAATCGCATGTACATAACGGACTCCTTCTGCATGCAGACAACGAACCAGCAATTCGCCACCGGTTATTTCAGCCATAGATAGCCTCCTCTATCAGATTAGTTGATTCGTTAAATAGCCAAGTCGTCAAATCGTTTCGACCATTTAACCAATTAACCATTCAACGAATTAACGAGATTTGACCGGAAGTCAAATCTCCATGAGCTGCCCGCCGGTGATATTAATGGCCTGGCCGGTAATGTAGGAAGATTGATCCGATGCCAGGAAAGCCACTAGCGCTGCGACTTCAGCAGTGGTCCCCAGGCGGCCCATGGGAATGCTTTTAAGCATTTCCGCCTGACGCGCTTCAACGTTCGAATCCAAAATATCGGCCTCCAGTTTAAACCGCCAGTCGGTAAAATCAGTTTGAATGACCCCCGGGCAGATGGCATTGACCCGGATTCCCGCGCCGGCCAGCTCTTTGGCCATGACTTTGGTCAGCATGACAACCCCGGCCTTGGCCACGGCATAAGCCCCGTTAAACAACGGCGGCACCTTTGCAGCTCGGGAGGCGACATTAATGATGCACCCCCCGCCGGCAGTCATCAAAGGCACCATGGCTTTGGAGACCCGGAATACGCCATGCAGATTGACATCGATGGTTTTCATCCAGGCATCTTCATCGTAGGTATGAAGCGCATTGGGTACCCCAAAAACGGTACCGGCGTTGTTACATAAGATATGGATGCAGCCGAATTGATTCTGCACCTCTGCTGCCATGCGGGCAATCGACCCACCATGGGTTACATCCAATTCAACGGGAATTGCCTTGATTTTAAAGGACTTCTCCAGATCTTTGGCGAGGCGTGTCATTTCAGCCGTGTTATCGGCAGGCGGTTCATTCTGTCGGGTTTCTTTGCCCACCAGGTCGGCGATGATTATATTTGCGCCGCAATTTGCCAGTTTGCGAACAATCCCATATCCAATCCCGGCCTTTTTCCCTGAACCAGTCACCAGGGCTGTTTTACCTTTCAGGTCAGCGGTCATCGTCCTGCCCTCAATGCGTTGGGTTATCAATTAAATGGCGACTAAACTTCGAAACGAACATGCATCCACCCGGAAAAAATGTCATACCGGTATTACAGATTTCAGATAGTTATTTTTTGTCACTTAGAAGTCAACAAAAAATTGACAGGCTTGAGGCCTATTCTTAGATTGGGTCAGGGCCTAAGTGTTAAGTCCCTGAGGTAATTTACCTGACACGGAACGGCTTTCGTAAAATTTTTGGGGGACATGACAATAGGCAGTTGATTTACCGGTGTTCGGTTATGGCTGGTGTTTGATTGGGTCTTCCATACCAAAACCTTCATTAAAAGGTCCCAAAAAAGGAGGGCTTATGAAAAGCATACCTCGGATTATCGAAGAGCAGGTGCAACGCTGGCAAATCCTGCAAAAAGAAGGACCGGTGGAAAAAGAAGGGGTTTCGATCATCACCGTCTCCAGAGAGCCGGGCAGTGGCGGCCGTATCGTCGCAAGCCGCCTGGCTGAAAAACTCGGCATTGATATTTTACATCAGGAAGTCATCAATGAAATGGCCAAAAGTGCCGATGTCAGCGAAAAATTGATAGAAACCCTGGATGAACGCGGGCTTTCGACACTGGAAGACTGGATTTCCTCTCTGGTTCATGAGCGGCATCTGTGGCCCGACCGCTACATGCAGCATTTGATGAAAGTGATCGGCACCATTGGTAAGCACGGTCGGGCCGTGGTGGTTGGAAGGGGCGCCAATTTTGTTTTGCCGCCTGAAAAAAGGTTTAGCGTGCGGATTGTGGCCCCCCAGGCCTGGCGTATTCATAATGTCGCCAAAGAATTCGATATATCCCCGGAGGATGCCAAGAGGCGGGTCATGCAAACCGAATCGGACCGCCGGGGGTTTATCCGCAAGTATTTTAACGCCGATATTGCTGATCCGGCCAATTATGATCTGGTGATTAATACCGGCACCTTAAACGTTGAGGATGCGGTCAAGGTGATATCTTCGGCCCTGGGGCTGGTTGAGTGCGTTTTTGTGGGTTAGTTATCCGGACAGTCTTTTCTGGATCTTATCACTTCTCAATTCTCTGAGGGCATCACCGGCAACCCAGCGCGCCGCCCTGGATTCAAACCGCTGGATTTCTTCTGCCACGGCAATCGCTTTTTTGTTCAGGGGCAGGTTGCGCTTGCCGATTTGCCGCAGTGCCCAGTTGACCGCCTTTTTGACAAAATTGCGCTCGTCGATCGCCTCTGCTTTTATGCGCTCAAAAAACGCGTCAAACTGCCTGTCAGGCGCTTTTTTATCGTGCACAGCCAGAACCGCCATCAGCACAAAACCGGCCCGTTTGACAAATTCTTCAGGCCGGCTCGCCCAAGCCAGGGCTTTTTGACGGGCAAACGGAGTTTTGCTGAACAACCGATTGCAGCACTGATCACACAGGTCCCAGGAATCAAATTCGGTTACCCGGCGTTCCAGCCGGTTTGAGCTGATCTGCTGCGGATCATCGATCATGCACGCCAGGATACGCGCTTCATGGATAGCGCTTGGCCATAGATCTTGAGCCAGCTTGCGGTTTTTCCCAATTTTTTTGGCCAGGCCCTGAAGTTTGGGAATCGAAACCCCCAGCGCGCGGTCGGCTTGGATGCCGTATCTGGCCATTCCGGCTACCGCTTTGGGATTCCCCATCGATTTAAGCTCAGCGACAACATCTTTAAGCTGCATGGTACACCTTAGGATCGCTCCGACGGGCAAAGCCCGGGGTCGCTCAGGCATCCGACTTTAATTCGCCTCTTAAAAACTGCTTAAATCCGGTGAGCGTGCCTCGCCAGGCTGCATTTTCTCCAACCATAACGGAAACAACAACGTCCTTTTCAACGCTGATTTCCAGAATCAGCTCTTCATCCCCAATCTTGAACACGGCTTCGGCCCAGCGTTCGGCCGGCAAGCCGGTGCTTTCACAATCATAATCCGTACGGATTTCCCCGGTCATTCGGATGTCACCCATGACTGCCCCCCCTTGCCGTTTAGGACCGTTTGCCGGAAAGGATTAAAATCAGACAGCTTTTAAATTAGTTGATGGAGCTTTTGCTCCAGCGCATCAAATTCGTCTCCTGAAAAACAGTACTGCATCTCCAGAAAACGCTTGCGAAGATCCATGACCTCTTTTTTTACATGTTTGTTTTTCAGGATCACATCGGCCATCAGCTGGGCCAGTTCTGCGAAATCAGAAGCTGTCATGCCGAAACGCGTCATTTCCTGCACGCCGGTCCGTAACGATCCGGACGCAGAAAAGCTTTCCTCATCCGGAGCCGCCTGATAATTGAGAATAATATGGTTTTCTTCCAAAAGTTGGGCGATCTCCGGTGCACGGGCATACCCCACGTTAATGATCACCTGGTGGGTTTCGGTATATGAGATCCCGGGATCGCCGGCGATATCCAGTCCGCAGTCTTTTAAGGCCAGGGCAAACGCCTTGGCATTGGCCAGTACATTCTTCTGATATTCTTCTTTAAAAGCGTTCATCTCGTAGGCTGCCAGCAGCAAACCCAGCAAGGTGCCCAGATGGTGGTTGCTGGTGCTGCCGGGAAAAGCCCGCCGCTGAATGGCTTCCCAGAATTCATACTGCAGATCGTCCTCGGTATAATTAACGGCAGCAATCCCCCGCTGGGTCCCGTAGAATGTTTTATGGGTCGATCCGGTGACAATATCTGCCCCTTCCTTAAAAGGCTGCTGGAAATAAGGGCCCACCAGTCCCAGCACGTGGGCCATGTCGTACATCAGCATACAATCCAGCGAAAGCGCATCAATGATGGCCCGCAATTCTTTTACCGGCTCTTTGTGGATAATCATGCTTTTGCCCAGGATCATCAACTCCGGGCGATGTTCGACGATCAGCTCCCGGGCAGCATCAATATCTATTTTATAAGGGTTATCTTCTAAAACCGGGAAATTGACCACCGCCGGCTTCTCCCATTTGGGATCGCGCATCACAAAATCCCGTAAAGCCCCCATGGGTTGCGCGCTGAGATGCCCTCCCTTGATAATGTGATTGTTCATGACTTTGCGGATGCGGCGCTGTTCGCTTTTGCGGTCGGCACGGTTCAAATAATCCACCAGGGCGCTGAACACGGCCATGTTGGCCATCTGCCCGGATATGACCCGGGTCTCAACTTCGCTGCATTCTAAAAAGCGCTGAAATTCACAGGTCAGCAGATGTTCGACCTCGCCAATAAATTCGGTGCCCTGATAATAAAAAACATTGGCTTCCTTGAACGCTTTGACCTGTTTGTGCTCGGCATAACGGCCGGACGGGTCGGTAATGGAAAGCATCTGCACCAGGGGTGAGGCCGTCTGTTCGGAAGGAATCAAATTCACGCATTGCTGCTGGCGCCAGGCATGGTTGTCGATGGCTTTACCGACCAGGGTTTTAACGTTTTGCTCCATTTTCTCAGCCGCGCAGACCGATTCGCGGTCTTCGCGAAGCTGATCATAAAAGATCGGCCAGGAATGAGGCGGGGCCTCGGCCCGCATATGATAGGGCACGATGACGGCCCTGGCGCGTTTGCCCCGGATTTCGATTTCAATTTCATCGCCTTCCACCAGATCGCTGTCTAAAAGGGCCAGGCCGATGGCGCGTCGGCCTTTGTCTTCACTTTGGCGGGTGGAAAGGCCGATGCCTTCGCTTTGCCATAGCGGAACCATGGTCCCGCTGGTCACATAACCCACATGTTTATCGTCACGAAACACTTTGGCTTCGGCCCGGGCAACGCCTTTATCAATCAAAGCGATGGGCTGAATGATCCTGGGAAGGTCTGCGATCAGCGAATAGTCTTGGTCGACAATTCGTTTTAAGGCTTCAAATTGTTTTGCCAGCGCCGCCCGCCCGATATATTCACCTTTCAAAGGAGAAAGGCTGACCCCAAAGCGCGACAGCATGCTGGCATAGGCCGGTATTTCATTGCCCTCCGGATCAAGCCCCAGTTCATGCCCGTAAAGCGGTAGGGCGGCCTCCAACCGCAGCGTGTCTCTGGCACCCAGGCCGATCGGTCGCACGCCTTTTTCAATCAGTGTGTTCCAGATCGCAGCCACATCCTTGCGCGCGATAAAAAGCTCAAAGCAAATCGGCTCACCGGTGTAACCGGTGCGGGAAACCAGCACCTGACTGCCGTTGATTTGAACCGTGCTCAGACAGTTGCGCAGCGGTTCGGGCAACCGCCCGCCAGAAATGATATCCAGCATGACGTCTTTCGTTTTCGGCCCCTGCAGGCTCAGCATGGCCAGTTCTTTGGTGCGGTCGCTTAGCTCCACCTCACCGAATTTTTTACGTAAGGCTTCCAGATGGTTAAAATCCTTTTCGCGGTTGGATGCATTGACCACCAGGATATATTCATCGGGTACAAAGCGGTAAAGATAAGCATCGTCGATGACCCCGCCGTTTTCATTGGGAATCATGGTGTAGTGACCTTCCTCGTCCTCCAGGGCAGCCGCATTGTTGGTGAGCACGTGCTGCAAAAATTCAAGGGCATTTTTGCCGCCCACGGTGAAGCGACCCATGTGAGAAATATCAAAAATCCCCGCGTCCTGGCGTGTGATCAGATGTTCCTGAACGATGCCGGTTTCATAATGCAGCGGCATTTCCCAGCCGGCAAATTCCACCATGTTAGCACCCAGTTTGACATGGTGATCATTTAAGGCGGTTTTGTGTAAATTCCCCATTGTTCATCATCCTTTTTCGGAAGAAGTTAAAAAATTCTATTGCGCTCTTAGAGTTGAAAATAATAGATAAAAGGAATCTTGCTGTCAAAAAGAAATTTAAATTGAAGACTCCATTTCACCGATTCGATATTTTCAACGAACGATTTATGGTGCCGTGATGACCGACAAAATATCAAAACACTCGATTTCACCTGGGATAATGGTTGTTTTTGGGCGTCCGATCGGTTGGCTGCAGGTGATTGCCAACTTCGCTGGAGCCTGCATCGTCACATCGTATTTTGTTTTTTTTGACCAGGTATTCCCGGAACAACATGCCGGAATTACGTTCTATGTTGTTGGGATCATGTTTGTCGGGTTAGTCCTTATTGCTATTGTTTTTTTCCAAAACTGGCGAAAAGATCTATATCGATTTTATGACCTCAAAAAGCTTGATCAGGAAATTGATCCGGTTCTTCAAAAAAAAGCGCAGCGCAAAATCCTGGATTTACCTTATATTTCTGCATTGGTAAGTCTTTTTAACTGGTTTTTAGCTTCGATTACGATGACGGCATATAGCCTGATTGCGGAATCCGGCGAGGGCGCATCATTGACCGCTGGGCTGGTGGGGGGGGTAAGGGTGTTTATCGGAGTCATCATGGCCGGTATTATTACCTGCGCCATCATCTTTTTCACTACCGAATCCCAATGTAAGAAAATCTGGCCGGACTTTTTCCCTGAAGGCGGCCTGGCCAGAACTCCGGGGGCGTTTCGTCTGAAACTGCGCGGTCGTATGTTAATTATCTTTGTTTTAGCCAGCATTTTACCGCTGATCTTGATGGCGGTCTTATCGTATAACAAAGCCAGCATGATGCTTGTCATGGATCCGGCAGAAGTTATCCAGAGCCTGTTATACTTGACCGCTTTTCTATTGTTCGTGACGCTCGCGGTGGCCATGATTTTATCCCGCACATTTTCGACCGGTATCATCGATCCGGTCCGCCGCATGGAAGCCGCCATGGCCAAAGTTGAACGAGGCGATCTGGCGGCAACCGTAACGGTTAACAGTAACGATGAGCTGGGGGCGCTGGCTGAAAACTTCAATCAGATGACCGACGGCCTCAAGGACCGCTATCGATTGCGCCAATCATTGGATCTGGCTAAAGAAGTGCAACAAAACCTGCTCCCCGGAAAAGACCCCCGGTTCCCCGGGTTAGATATTGCGGGAAAAAGCATCTACTGTGATGAGACCGGCGGCGATTATTTTGATTTCTTTGATCATACCGGCCTAGATGCAACAAGAAAATATGGCGTGGTTATTGCTGACGTGTCCGAACACGGCATCCCGTCGGCTCTGCTGATGGCCTCAACCAGAGCATTTTTACGCCAACGTTCGGCCTTATCCGGCAGCATTGCCGAGGTGGTCAGCGATGTGAATCGCCAGCTAACCCGGGACGTTGAAGATACGGGTCGGTTCATTACCCTGTTTTATCTTCAGATTGATATGAAGAAACGCAGCCTGAATTGGGTCCGGGCAGGGCATGAACCGGCGGTGCTTTTTGATCCTGCAACGGATTGCTTTGAGGAACTGACCGGTGAAGGAATTGCCTTGGGAATTGATGACAGCTGGCAGTATGTGGAGGGAAAACGCAGCATGCTGACGGCTGGCCAGATTATTGTTCTAAGCACCGACGGCATCTGGGAGGCCCGCAATTCACAGGATGAAATGTTCGGCAAAGAGGCCATATACAATATCATTCGCCAAAATCCTCACGCCGGAGCCGCAAAAGTTCAGGATGCAGTTCTGACAGAGTTAAAGCAGTTTCAGCAAGGCGTCGAGCCGGCCGATGATATCACTCTGGTTATCATCAAAATTGAAGGCAACCGATGAAATAGTGATCTAACCACCTAATATCAAAAATAAATATTGACACCCTTGGTGGAAATCAATAGAATTTTAGCGCATTCACCGGATTTACGTTACGCAAAGGAGCAACTTCATGCTGGATATGGACCCTCGGATAGGCAAATACGGCGTCACCGCACGCCTGTTCAAGTTGATCAACGACATGCCCAAAGACAAAAAGTTGATCCTGTTAAAACAGCTCATCGGCGATGATGTCAGCACCCAGTTGTGCAAATTGATTGTTGAAATGTCTGAAGATCAGCAAATCATTTTGCTCGAGCAATTGGAAGCCATGCCGGTTGCTGAAGTACCCGAACGAACGGTCAGCCTCGAAGGAAACGAATCCTCGATGCGGGAAAATCCCCGCAAGCCGTGCTTGATTAATGCCAATTACCGCATACAAAACAAAGACTACAAAAGCTACATACTGGATATCAGCATCGGTGGGGTGTTTATTGAAACCAATGAGACATTCACCATCGGCCAAGAAATTGTGCTAAATTTCAAACTGCCCAACTATCAGAAACCGTTCAAACTCAAGGGATCGATTTCATGGGGCAGCCCGCGCGGATTCGGCGTAAAATTTGATAAGATTCCGTTACCGCAGGGAGAAATCTTAAAATCTTTCGTCGAGCAAAAAGAATAGCAGGCGCAATGGCCTGCCTCAATTGACACCGAATTCTTTCGCCATTATATTGGCCCTGAGGAAACACGCCCCGCAAAAGGGAAAACCGCAACCCGCCATTGATCATGCAGCTGCTTTAAAAGGAAGGTGTATCATGAAACGCACTCTGAGCTTACTTTTCCTTATGGGAATCTTGTTGTGGGTTCCGGCGGCCAACGCCGATATTTACTCATGGGTCGATGAAAACGGGGTCAAACATTTCGGCAACCAGCCGCCCCAAAATGCCACCGACGTAAAGGTTATATTCAAAGAGAAGCCGCATGATGAGGCTGCCGATCAGCGCCGTCAAGATATGCAGAATAATGAGATGCTCAAGCTTATCCGAGATCTTGAGGAAGAAGAGGCGCGCCAGGCGGCCGCAGATAGAGAAAAAGCAGCGGAAGCCGAGCGAAATCGTGAGCCCACCCAGCAGGAACGCGTCGAAGCTGAACAAAAACGGCTTGAAGCCAAGATCGCCGAGCTTGAAGAACTCCCGCTGGACTATTTCGGATCGCAAAAAAACAAGCGTGTCCGCCTGGGATATTACCGTTACCGGCTGGAAGAGTTGCTCCAGGATCCCGAAAAATACTTTAGCCAACCGTCATCGTTTGAAGGCAACGTTAAGTATCCGGAGGAAAAACCTTAGCGCTTAAACATCTCGCCCAAGCCGATATTCATCACCGCATTTCGGGATTCTGATCCCCCAAAAGGTTATCACCGGTGTATACTGCCCACCGCCCCCCCAAAAAAGCCTGTGGTCATCCAAAGAAGTTTAAAAATTACTCAAGTTTACTATAATTTATACCGATAGGCTATTCGTGGCATTTGCCTGGAAGTGGTTTCAAAACACCAATTGAGCCCTTTCAATCAATTCGGATACAAGGAGGGCAGTTTGATGAAAGCCATGATTTCTTTTTCAAGTGGTATCGTATTTATTATATCCCTGTGTTTATTAATTCCGGCTGTTGGAGCCCAGGAGGCAGGCAAGCTTGAGGTGGTGGCCGCCGCCGTCTGCAAGAACGTTGTGGGGCGGGAAGCTGTGGATGTCGGTAATCGTTTTCCCAGTTCGACTCCCCGGCTGTATTGCTTTACAAAAATTGTGGGCGCCGGTCAGCCGACAGAGATTGTGCATGTCTGGAGTTACAGCGATGTCGAGCGAGCCCGGATCTCGCTGCCGGTCAAGGCTTCCAGCTGGCGCACTTACAGCTCAAAGGCGATTCAGGCTCATGAAATTGGCCCCTGGCGAGTGGATGTTCTCGACACCTCCGGCAATCTGCTGGAAACGATCAATTTTGAAATTACCCAGTAACCGTATAATGATAAGTCAATTCCAGGTCTCGCGAAATTGAAATTAGATCTGTTTTTTGATAAGCTGATAGGATAAAAATCAATTCCGAACGCTGCCGTGTAACTACCCTATTTGATCAGGTCACGTTGTCCCCATAACTTGCCGCACACATAAACTAAAATGGAGGGTTCTATGACAGTTACCAACATGCTGAATTTAACGGCCAGTCCTGCGCTATCCATTTTAATATGGGTCGTATTGTTTTTGGCCGCACTTTATTTTGCTCGCAGGCCGTTTCATCGGGCGGTAATGTCATTTAGCAAAATCATTTACAACGCCATGCGCTTTACTTCGGCATCGGTGCTGTCGGCGGAAAAAAGACTGGTAAAACGAAATCGGGAAGTGCTGATGTCAGCCGGCCTGGAAAACGCCGAACGAATCGTAGAAAGGGAATTTGACCGTATCGCCGCGGCAGTTACGCGAGATCTGGAAGGTTATCCCAACGTTCATCGCCAGTTGTCGGAAGTTATTACCAAACTGGATGAAGATTACACTGAAAGTGCCGATGTACCACCGTCTTTACCGAACTGGATGCCGATAATCGAATCCATTGCCAAAATCAAGCACACCGGGGATTCGATGGTCGCCAATATGCTCTCGGAAATCAACCGATCGCTGAACGATCAGCACAAAAAAGCCATAGAAGACTACCGCAACTCCACGGCCTCGCGTCATGCGATATTAAACAAAATGATGCCGTTCTGGCGCAAAGTCGAAAAATCTTTAGCCAGTATCTCCAAGTCCATCACCAATATAAAAAAACGGTCTAAAACGGTTGACCGCTACATGGATGAATACGAGCAAATCCGCTCCAAGAGTGATCGAGCAGCGCGTGCGCTGTCGACATCATCGCTAACCCAATTTGCAATCGCCGGCTTGGTGCTGTTGATTGCGATCGGCGGCGCCATCATCAATTTTAATCTGATTGCACTGCCGATGTCGGAAATGGTCGGCGGCGCCAGTTATATCGGCCCTTACAAAACCTCCGATGTGGCCGGATTGGTCATCATTCTAGTGGAGCTGACCATGGGTCTGTTTCTGATGGAATCGTTGCGAATCACGCGCTTGTTTCCCATTATCGGGGCCATGGATGACCAAATGCGCCGCCGGATGGTCGTGATTACCTTTACACTGCTGGCCATTCTCGCAGGGGTCGAATCAGCCCTGGCCTTCATGCGGGATCGCATCGCCCAAGATATGGAAGCGTTGCGGCAAACTCTGGCCGGAGCCGAACAGGTGGGTTTGACGGACAGCCTGATCCCCATGGTGGGGCAGATGGTCATGGGATTTATTTTGCCCTTTGCCCTCGCTTTTGTGGCCATACCACTCGAATCATTTGTAACATCATCCCGCACGGTGCTGGGCGCATTGGTGGCGTGGCTTTTCAGAATGTTTGCCTTTTTACTGCGTCTGTTGGGCCATGTGGGATTTTATACCGGACGCTTCATTGTCAATATATACGACCTGGCCATTTTCCCGGCCATCTGGCTGGAGCGGGTCATTCTGGGCACCAAAAGTAAAAAACTGGACATGCTCGAGGCCGAGAGTCCCGAAGATTCGCCCCTGGTCGAGGAGGCCGTTGAGGTTGATAGCTTTGACAAAACCCTGGAAATAAAGGAGTCGCAAGAATGAAAAAAGTCTTTGCATTAGCCGTTGTCGCCTGTATTCTGATTGCGGGCTGCACCGATACCAAAAGCCGCTCTACCGGGGTCTATATGCTATTGGACACCTCCGGCACCTATGCGGTGGAGCTGAAAAAGGCTCAGAAAATCCTAAATTATCTGCTGGGGGTTCTGGCGCCGGGAGATACATTAGCGGTGGCTCGCATCGATACCGGAAGTTTCAGTGAAAAAGACATTGTCTCAAAGGTCACGTTTGATGAGCGCCCGTCGGTGGCCAACAACCAAAAGAGGGCCTTTATGCAACAGATCGACACGTTTGTCAGTTCGGTGAAGGGCAGCCCCTACACGGATATTTCGGGTGGTATCTTGCAGGCAATCGAATATCTAAACGAAGCCGGCTCGGGGAAAAAATACATTTTGATTTTTTCAGACCTTAAAGAAGAACTGGCCAAGGGGTACAAACGCGATATCCCCTTCCAGCTACCGGACTTTAATATCATCGCGCTCAATGTGACCAAGCTGCGCGGTGACAACATCGACCCCAAAGCGTATCTGGCCCGCGTGGAAGATTGGCGCAACAAGGTGGAAAAAGGCGGTGGTGAGTGGGGAATGATCAACGACCTTGAGCGGCTGGATAATATTTTTACCAATTAACCCAAGCGAATACCTTCAGAGCAATTCGGATCCTTAAAAAGGAGTCACCTGCGGTGATTCCTTTTTTTATGATTAATTTTAGTACAGGCTTTAGCTAATATCTTGACATTCGAAACAGCCCGGAATTAGAATTAGGCTTGTAAAAATTTCTCGCGAAACTTAACAAACAGTCCATCCGATCTATTAACCGCAGGGTCACATACGACATGACAGCTGACAAAAAAGGGACAGCCGAAAATATATCTAGACGATTGTTACTTCTGGCCGTAATGACGCTGATTTTAAACTGTACGACAGAAGGACTCGTCACCAAATCAACGGCCCCTTACCGTTTCGGAGAACCGGTATCGGTGGGCCATCTGGCAAACCCGCAAATCAATGAAGCCAGCGGTATGGCGGCATCTCGACTTTACCCGGCCGTCTTATGGGTGATAAACGACGGCGGTGATGATCCGATGCTCTACGCCGTCGGAACCGATGGCGCGGACCTGGGCACCTTCCGGGTTGACGGCGCCCGCAATTATGACTGGGAAGCGCTGGCCTCCTTTCAACTGCAGGATACCGCCTACCTTTTGATTGCGGATGTAGGCGACAACTGGGAACAACGCGAAACCAGCTCCCTCTATGTGGTCAAAGAACCCTCTATAACAAAAACCGATTTAAGCGATGATACGCCGGTCAGCATCGCCTGGCATATTCGCTTTACCTATGAGGATGGGCCCCGGGACTGTGAAGCTGTGGCCGTGGATGCGGCCCGGCAGCGTGTTTTGCTGCTTAGCAAACGCAGCATTCCACCGGTGCTTTATGAACTGCCCCTGCAGCCGGCTGAAGATGATGCCATCGCTTTAGCGCACCGTCAAACAACGGTTCCGTATTTTAATTGGCCGACGGCGATGGACCTGTCGCCCGACGGTCTTTCAGCCTTGGTATTGACCTATAACAGCATCTATCTTTTTCCTCGCGAGCCAGATGCAGACGGGGCAAACGAATTTAAAACAAAACCGCAACGTCTGCATTTTGCACAATTAAGCCAGCAAGAGGCGGCCTGTTTTGGGTTTTACGGAAAATCGGTCTTTGTGACCTCCGAAAAACGTCCGGCGCCACTGATACGCATCGATCTGGAACCATCAGAAAAAAAGCCATGAACCTGGAAGTATGACGCTACGAATAGCCTCACGCAAAGACGCTAAGGCGCAAAGATTAAAAAGATTCTTTAGCTAACATTATTCTTCGCGGACTTTGCAGCTTTGGGTGTAATGAAAAAACTAAAAATAGAATCGACTCATTGGAAACACCCACTAAGACATCTCCATTTAAAATTCGAAACATCCGCCTGTTTATTGCCTTTCGGGTTTTCTTTAACTGCCGCTTTTATTACCCGGTATTTACCATTTTATTTTTAGACTACGGGTTAACCCTGGAGCAGTTTGCCTTGCTCAATGCCGCCTGGGCCGCAACCATCGTCTTACTGGAGGTGCCATCCGGGGCGCTGGCTGATACCGTCGGTCGCAAAAATCTGATGGTTTGCACCGGGGTTTTGATGGTCATCGAAATGGTCCTGTTGTGTTTTGCACCCCGGGGGAATCCCGACCTTTTATTTGCCATTTTTCTGGTCAATCGTATTTTAAGCGGTGCGGCTGAAGCGTCCGCCAGCGGCGCAGATGAGGCCATCGCTTACGATACCCTCAAGGCAGAGGGCGATATCAAAGACTGGCCCCGGGTACTGGAGAAAGAAATGCAGCTCCGATCCGCCGCTTTTATCATCGCCATGAGCCTGGGGGCGGCGGTTTACGATCCCAGCCTGATGCAGCATGTAGCCAACTGGCTGGGATTCAATGTGCAGCTCACCCAGGACATTACCCTGCGCATTCCACCCTTCCTGACATTGCTGATGGCCATCCTGACGTTGCTTTCCGTTTTGCTGATCCGAGAAAGCGGCCGCCAAGATGACCGCATGAAGGCCGGACACGATACCACCGTTACGGAAGCCTTTAAACTTACCCTGGCGGCCGGCAAGTGGATCCTGAAAACGCCGTTTGCTCTGGCGGTCATTCTAGCCGGTCTGCAGTTCGACAACTGCATTCGGATGATCATTACGTTAAGGAGTCAATATTACCGCCTCATTGATCTGCCCGAGGCCATCTTCGGTTTGATTGGCTCGGCCCTGGCTGTACTGGGATTGGTTATACCGCGGCTGGCCCGGAGCCTGGCACAAAAGCATTCGCCCGCATTTAACCTGGGTATTATGGCCGGTCTCACGTTTATCGGCTTGATCGGCATGACCTTTTTCTGGCCGATTATCGGACTCATACCGATGGTTGTATTGACCGCTGTCATTTATATGCAGAATTTTTTTCAAAGCGATTATTTAAACCGCATCACCAGCTCCCACCAGCGGGCCACGGTGTTAAGTTTTAAAGGGTTGTCATTTAACCTGGCATACGGGGTAATCGGGGTGTTATATTCCCTGTTGCTGGCCCGGCTTCGATTCCAGGTCGGTGCGGCGCAGCCCGATTTGGCGGGTGCCCAATTGGAAAACCTGGTGTTCATCAAATCAATCGCCTGGTTTCCCGGGTATTTCCTGCTGACGATGCTGGCGGTTTTGGTGTTTGCCCGCTGGCGCTTGAAGAATACCGATGAACATAAAAAACCTGGATAGAATCCAGGTTTTTTAATAATTTTTTATTGCCTTTTAACTCAAAAAAAATTATTTAAGCCAGAAGGGCGAATCCTGACC
>JASFIU010000049.1:0-15904 GCA_050122495.1 Desulfobacterales bacterium
TTTAGGCTCTTTTTGCCGGCTTGCGAGTTGCCAGGATTTTTGATCCCCGGTTTTGGCAATATATTTGACATCAAACAGGTTTAACCACTTTTGATGTGTCAACTTCTTGGATTCCTTTATCTCGGTCATGCGCGCCTCTTTTAAAAAGTTTCAATATAATTATCGATTTTATCCGGTTTGGGCCGCTTCTGTTTGGCGACATATGCGGTCCCAATCTTCCGTCACCATTTTTTGGATTTGGGCGACATCCGCTTTGGTTAGATGCTTAAAGCGAGCCTGGGTTTGCAAATAGTCCTCGACCGGGCGCTCGCCTTTATAATTCAGGGTGTATCGGGTTCCGTTTTCGATCTCATAGAGCGGAAAAATATTGGTCTGCACGGCCAGCCGTGCGATTTTAACGGACATCTCTGAGGGTGCGCCCCATCCGGTCGCACAGGAGGCAAAAATATGAATGAATCGCGCACCCCCTTTTTTTTCCTTGGCCTTCTGGAACTTGGTCATCATGTCTTCCGGAAAAGCGATGCTGGCAGTCGCCGCATACGGAATCCGATGGGCGACCATGGTTTCCATCATGTTTTTTTTACGGGTTTTTTTCCAGTCCTGACCCGGGGTGGTGGTTGTGCGCGTGCCGTAAGGGGTCGATGAGCTGCGCTGCACACCGGTGTTCATATAAGCTTCGTTGTCGTAACACACAAAAATACAATCCTCATTGCGCTCAACCGCGCCGCTAAGGGACTGAAAACCAATGTCAAATGTCCCCCCATCGCCGGCCCATGACAGCACTGTCGTTTCGGTGTCGCCTTTCATGTCTAACGCCGCCCGGACGCCGCTGGCTGCAGCACCGGCGGTTGCAAAGGCGGTGTGCAGTACCGGTATGTTAACCGCTGACAGCGGGTAAGGACCGACGATAATAGAAGCGCAGCTGGCCGGTATGACCATGATGATTTTTTCACCCAGAGCCTTTAGTGCAAACTTAATTGCAATGGCGGCGCCGCACCCGGGGCAACCCAGATGCCCCGGCTTAAAATAATCTGCATCGCTCTTGTTTAGTTGCGCCATGATTCGACGGTCTCCTGATTCAACCCGATCCATATGCTTTCGCTTTGGGGGCTGGCCGCATTTTGGGTTTGCCAGTAAATATCTTCAATGGTTTCCGGGGTTACGTCCCGACCCCCAAGACCGGCAATATATCCATAGATTTGGGGCGGCGATTCAGCCGAATAGAGTGCCGCCCTGAGCTCCTGGGCAAATATGCCGGAAGCGCCAAAAGAGCAGTTGCGATCAACCACCGCAACCTTTTGTTTGCCGCTGAGAGCCTGCCGGCAAAAATCGACGGGAAAGGGTCGGAACATTTTTAATTTTAGCAGGCCTGCTTTTTCACCTTTTGAGCGCAGCCGATTTACGGCCTGGCGGCAGGTGCTGACCGTGGTGCCGGCAGTCACGAAAATAATTTCGGCATCCTCGCATTGCACCGCTTCAGCCGGATTGTGCTGACGGCCAAAAATGACCTCGAATTCCTCGGCAATACGGGCATAATTCCCCGGGACCTGTTCCATGGCGGTTTGAATATTATAGCGCATCTCCATATAGGCGTGCGGGGCGACAAATTGATTAAAGGCGATTGGATTGCCGGTATCGAGTTGAAAGCGGGGTGAAAATGGCGGCAGAAACTGATCCACCGGTTCCGGATCGGGCACATCGACAGGCTCATAGGTGTGTGAAAGAAAAAAGGCGTCCAAAACCACCATGACCGGCAGATTGACCGATTCGGCCAGCCGGTAAGCCATCAGGGTGGTATCAAGTACATCCTGGCTGTCCTCACCATACAGCTGAATCCACCCGGTGTCGCGTTGGCTGAGGCTGTCGGTTTGATCCAGCCATATGTTCCACCCCGGTCCCAGGGCCCGGTTGACATCTGCCATGACAATCGGCAGGCGGGCACCCGCTGACCAGTGCAAAAGTTCATGCATATAAGCCAGGCCGTGAGAAGACGTAGCCGTAAAGGTGCGGACACCGCTGCTGGCGGCGCCGATGATCGCCGCCATGGCCGAATGCTCGCTTTCGACACATATAAAACGAGCGTTCAACGTCCCGTTGGAGCAGAATTCTGAAAGGACTTCCACAATATGGGTTTGCGGTGTAATGGGGTAGGCCGCGATCACCTGAACCTTTGCAAGTCGAACGGCTTCAGATACGGCCTGACTTCCTTCAGCGACCTGTCTCATATGTCTTCCTCCTTCAGTGCCATCGCATTGCGGGGACATTCTGCAACACAAAGGCCGCACCCTTTACAGTAGTCCAGGTTGATGTATCGTCCGGCAGCTTCCACAATCACCGACATCTCAGGGCAATACAGGCTGCAGTAGTCGCATGCGTTGCAGATGCCGCAATTAAAACAACGCCGGGATTCCTCCAGGGCCGCCGCCTTTGAAAGCGTGTATTCAACCGGTAAAAATGACTGCCGGCGGTCATGGGGCGATAATACAGGTGCCATCGCCTGGGGAAGGCTTTTAAAATAATGGGTGTTGATTTCGCCGTAGGACACAATATGCGGATTTCTATCTTTGCGCTGCCCGTTGAGATACACCGTCATGGAAACAGTCGGTCCGGGACCGACCTGGCAGCCGGAGACGGCGTTATCGACGGCATCCCATCCGGATTTGAAGTAGGCGTCCAGAGCCATGGCGGCCTGTTTTCCGGAAGCGATGGCATCGGCCACGCTTTTAACACGGTTGGTGAGGTCACCCCCGTAAGCAATCGGCACATCGGAATTAACGAGTTTGCAATGGCTCAATCGCAGAGACGGGTGTGCGCCCGACGGCATATCCTGCCAGGCAGCTTCGGGTTCGGCACCGATGGCGGTAAAGATATGGTCGACCTGAAGTGTTTCGGTCTTTTCGCCGTCCGGGACGACCCGGGCCCGGCCTTCGATTTTCGCGGAACTGATCTTCATTTTCTGCAGTCTCACCACATATGCGGGCCGATGGTCGGCCGGATCGCCGGCAAACGCCTGAATATCCATCGGGGCTAAAAGCTCTTTTAGTTTTACGCCCTCATCCAATGCCATCTGCAATTCCGGATCGAAGGCCGGCATATCCTGTCGCCGCCGGCGATACACGATGGTGGGATCAACGCCGAGGCGCACCAGGGTGCGGGCCACATCAATGGCGGTATTCCCTCCGCCGATCACAGCCGCCGTGCTCTTTGGATCTAACGACACCGCCTGGCGGGCCCCGATGCTATAAAGAAATTGCAGACCGTTGATGGCTGTTTGCGCACCTTCAATCTGCAGATCGATGGCACGCCCGTAGCCGCAGCCGATGAAGACAGCATCATATCGGGTTTTGAAGGTTTCCAGCTTCTCAGCGCTAATCGGGGAGCGGCAATGTATGCTGATCCCCAGTTTTTCAATCCGGGTGATTTCTTTAGCGAGTACATCCCGGGGCAGCCGATAGGCCGGTATGCCCCACCGCAAAATACCGCCGGGTTCAGGCTGTGCCTCGAAAACCTCACAACCATATCCCAGGCGCGCCAAAAAGTAAGCCGCCGACAGACCTGCCGGGCCCGCGCCGGCAATGGCCACTTTTTTACCATTGTCGGGGAGGACTTCAATTCTGGGGGCCGGGTTGCTGCTGATAGCCGCGTCGCCTAAAAATCTTTCCAGATGGTGAATGGCGACCGGATCATCCATTTGGCCCCGGTTACAGGCGTCTTCGCAGTTATGAAAACAGACGCGTCCGCATACAGCCGGGAATGGATTTTCCGCCAATATCGTTTCGCAGGCTTCCGGAACCAATTCCTGGGATAAGAGCATTTCAATGCGGGCGATATCTTCGCCTGCGGGGCAGGCAGCGCTGCACGGTGAGGTCTTTTCGTCATATAAAGGCCGGACGTAGCGCCATGAACCGGTTTTATTGATGTCTGTCGACGCCGATGAATGGGGCAGAAACAAAGGAATATTATTATGCGGAGTTTTAATATTCGTCATGTTTGCTCTGTTTTTACGTTCAGATTGACCTGTTCATAGGCTTTTTTGGAAGCCTGGATATTTTTATCGGGTTTGGTGGAAATTTCCGCTTGAATGGCTTCTGAAATGATATCCAGCGGCGGCGTACCCATCATCCGGGCAAACGCACCAATCATAGCCGTGTTAATGATGGGATGCGTGCGGGTCCCCAGATCGCATCTGACCGCAATATTTGTGGCATCGACCCAAGCCAGTCGAAAGCCTGAAAATACGTCCAGCCGTTCCGGAGGTTTTGGGGCATTCAACAGAATCCATCCGCCCGGTTTAAGCCCCCGGGTCACATCCACACTTTGAAGCAATTTGGCATCCTGAACGACCACATGATCCGGTGTGTAAACATTGTTACGCGTCAGGATTTTTTGTTTATCCAATCTTAAATATGCTTCAACCGGTGCGCCTCTTCTTTCGACACCGAAAAGCGGGAAGGTCTGAACATCGTAGCCGGCTTTGAAAAACGCCTTTGCCAGCAGGATCGAAGCCACCACAGTGCCCTGACCGCCACGGCCGTGAAAACGGATTTCCTGCATCTGTTGTCCCTGCTATAATTAACCTAAAAATGCCTGTAGACCCATCGCCTAACGGATCCGGGAGCCTGTCATATTATATTAATTTGGCAGCACTGTCAAAGCTCCTGGCAAGCATGGGGCCTTAGATTTCAGGTTGGCCCGCTGAGCCCGTTGAGCCGGTTTAGCCCGCTAAAAAAGGAAAAATATCTGATACCGACCAACGGGCTAACGGGTAACGAGCTCAAACCTTTTGAGATAGGTTCTAAAGTTTTACCTCAAATTTGCCGATAATTACTGTTGAGACAATTCTGTCGAGCTTTTATATTTTGAAATCGATCTATTCAGGTTTTAGGGGGATGATTTCAAGTTATTTTCCGATACAATCCTATCGGAAATTCATGCGGTTCTCGCTCAATTCAAAAAAGTTAAATATTTATATGATTTATGAAGCCTAAATTTTTAATGTTAAAGGATCTAAATGGCCGCGTTATCTGATTCAGAAAACAAATCAAACTGTGTTTCGGATTCCTCCGAACACGTTGAAAAGCGCAGCGGAAAGGACCGCCGTACCCATCAGTTCCCCAAATGGAAATACCTGTTATTTTCCGGTAGACGGGCCAAAGCCCGCCGCAAGGAGGATAAACACCGGACGTTTTATTTTGATCGCTACAGCTCAAATCTTTTTGCGGCCATAGTGGCGATCCTCATGCTGAGCGTGCTCGACGCCCTGTTAACGCTGTATTTGATTGATAATGGTTCAACCGAACTTAATCCGGTCATGTCCTATTTCATCGAACACGGTCCTTTTGTTTTCATGGGGGCCAAGTATTTTTTAACCTGCTTGGGCGTCATCATTCTGTTGTTATTTAGAAATGTTATACGAAAAAGGTCGGTGACTCACGCCCAGCTTATCTTTTCTTATATTATCCTCGCCTTTTCCTCAGTAATTGTATGGGAACTTTATTTAATCTTCTTTGTCGTTTCCTAGCGCTTCGACTTCATTTTGAAGCTAAAAGATTTACTGCGAAAACACCTTGGCTAATAATTAATCACCTTTTTGGGGTTGGTCTGTTGTGCCGGTTATGCCCGTTGCGCCTGTTTAAAAAGGGAAACAGTTCGATAATATTTTTTTAACCGGCTAACGGGCAACGGGCTCAACCGACCAACCTTAATTCCATCTTTGAGATAGCTGCTTGACTTTTTAGCGACAAAACCTATTATATAATCAATTTTGTTCTTGGAGGAATCGTATATGCCGATCTACGAATATCAGTGTAAGGCTTGCTGCCACTGCTTTGAAGAGCTTGTGTTGTCTTCCAATGACCCGTCGCCCCAATGTCCGGAATGTCAGTGTGGAGATGTCGAAAAACTCATGTCGGCGGGCTGTGTGCGGGCCCAGGGTATTGCCACCGGTTCCGGCGGATTTGATGCCCCGGCCTGCAAGCCCAGCGGCTGAGGGATTTAGATTGGCACCTCAGTTTGAGGTGAAAATGGTTTCAAAGCGTGTTTATGCTTTCAGGCCCAAAGGGCCTTTGGCTGTCAGAAAAAACGTAACGCGTTCAAATCCGAATGCGAATAGTCTCGGATCAAATTCTAAAAAATCATCTAATTTTTCCGGCCCCAGATCAAATCACACTAAAATTCTGCTTTCCCTGGTAAATGTTTAAAGTGAAAGCCGCTGTCGACATGCGTAAATGGTTAAGGCATTATCACCGCCTGTTAACCCGGGTGGATCGGATTCTGGATCGCATCCGGCGCCGATATCCCGGTCAGATTGCATGTCACAAGGGCTGCGATTGCGGCTGCCGTAATTTGTCCGTATTTCCCATTGAAGCGCTTAGTTTGGCCAGGGCAATACAGGGTCTGTCCGAGGATAGCGGTGCCGCAATCCGGCTGCGGGCGGCAGCCGCTTCATTCTGGGATTGTCCCCTGCTGAAGGACCGGGCCTGCAGGTTGTACGCCTTCCGGCCTGTCATCTGTAGAACCCATGGTTTCCCGCTGCGGACGCATTATAAGGGGCGGCCCTCGATTGGCCACTGCCGCCACAACTTCCAGGATATGTCTTCAATTCCAGATGATGCCGTCATCGATCTGGATACCATCAACGGCACACTCAGAACCATGAATGCAGCAGTGGTGAGTGAACTGGCTCACCTCCTTCAGTTGCCCGAGCGTTTATCTATTGCCGAGGCTATTTTACTAAAGGCGGATTTTTAAGATGCCCGATGTTTTGTTACTTCAGCTTCCGGTACCGCGTTTAAACTATGGTGTGCAGACCGGCAATATTCCGCTGGGTGCCGCTTGTCTTAAACAGGCGGCTCGAATCGTACCCGGGGTCAAGGTCGATGTTTTGCCCGAAAGCGTTGCTTCCTATCTCGGCGATGGGGCGTTACTTGAAATCCTCCTCGAGCGGAAGCCGGATATCGTCGGCTTTACGGTCTACTGCTGGAATTTAAAACGGTCACTTTATTTTGCAAAACAATTAAAAGAAACTTATTCGCCGCGCATTATCTTTGGTGGACCTGAAATTACCCCGGACAATTCATCTCTGGCCGCGCACCCCATCGATTTTTTTGTTTACGGGGAAGGCGAAGCCCTCTTTGTTAAACTGCTTCAGGATCCGGCAATCTGGGAAAAAAGAAGTTCGATGGAACCGGCCGGCGCGATCTTCAAAAAAAGCCCAAGCCCCTATTTTTTGGATGTGCTGGAGCCGGAGATTGAAGATTTGATGCTTCTTGAAACCCAGCGGGGCTGTCCGTACCGCTGCGGATACTGCTATTATAATAAATCACATGATCAGCTGTCCTTTGTTGATGAGGGCCATCTGCTCCAGGGCGTCCATTGGGCGCTTGATCACCATGTCAAAGAGCTGTATCTGCTGGATCCGTCCTTAAATGCGCGTCCCGGGCTTAAAGACCTGTTAAAAAAAATCAGCACAATCAACAAAGACCGCAATCTGGCCATTATCAGTGAAATTCGGGCCGAAGCCATTGATGCGGAATTGGCCGGCCTATTTGCCGCCGCCGGTTTTTCCTGGTTTGAAATCGGCCTGCAAAGTACCAACCCGCGAGCGCTGGAAATCATGAACCGGCCGACCAACATCCAACGATTTGCACTGGGCGCCAAGCTGGTCAAAGAAAACGGTATTGTGCCGGCCATTGATCTCATCGTGGGCTTGCCCGGAGACGACCTGAACGGATTTAGTCGATCCGTTGAATTTGTTGCTGAGAACGATCTGCACGATGATGTTCAGGTTTTTCCGTTGTCGGTTCTACCGGGAACCGATTTTCGGCTGAACAGCAACAAACTGGGCTTGCGTTTTGAAACCTCTCCGCCTTATACGCTGATCGAAAATCCCACATTTTCATCTGAGGATATGATGCTGGCCCTTGACCATGCCGAAGTTCGTTTTGACGTTGTTTTGTATCCCATGCCGGATCTGGACGTTTCCTGGCGGATCGATGATGCTCCGCTGCAGGACCTCGGTGTAAGGATCGGGAAAGAAAACTTTATTGCCAAGCTCCAGCTGGATTCCGAACGGCCGCTGAATGAATTGGAGTCTCTGGCCGGCCGGCTGACAAACCCCTATCAAGTCATTATTCATCCCCATCTACATGATTCGGGCTTCGTCGCAAGCGCACTTAAAATTTTAACCACGATCAATCCGTTTACGCCTCTGGAACTCATTTTCCTTGAACCGGAGCAGATACCGGATACGGCTTCCCTGCTGCCTGCTGCCAGGCTGCGACGCCCCCACTTTCTGGATCTTGATTTGCGCTATCTCTTCTCAGAAGAAGGCAATCGGGCGGTCCTATTTACACTGGTCACAGAGCGCGCCATCCATGGTTTCAGAGGTGAAATGCAACGACAGGTATTCTGGTGGAAAAAGCAACAGTTTCCGGAACTGGGCGATTTGAAAGCTCTGTCGGAGTTCGACGGGGTCCTGATTGATGTCTCCGATTCGAACCATGAAGTTGAACGCTGGCAGGATCGTTTTGCCGGGAGGGCCGCAGACATCCCCTTTATCAGCTTTGCGGATGTCCGGCTGCAAAAACACTGGCTGATGCTAACGATGCCGGATGATTACGTAGATAAGGCGCTTAACTGGGAATGTTTTAATATCTAACTACTTGATTTTCAGTAGGATCCGGAATCGAGTACGTTGCGAATGGTCTGAGCCAGTTCCATGACATCAAGGGGCTTCATGACAAATGCTTTGATGCCCTTTTCGAGGGCCTGTTCCTCCGATGTGTGCCAGCTGAATCCGGTGCAAAGAATGATCGGAATATCCGGTCGAATTTTCATCATTTCAGCTGCCAATTCATCCCCCATCATATTCGGCATTGTCATATCCGTAATGACCAGATCAAACTGATTCGATTTGTTACGAAACATTTTGAGCGCTTCAAGCGGGTCCGCTGTGCCGGTCACCTGGTATCCAAGTTGTTCCAGTCTCATCTGGTTTACCTTGACAATCGATCTTTCGTCATCCACAAAAAGAATGCTTTCCTTGCCATGGGGTATGGTCTCACCCTCTTGCACGTCAACCACTGGCGCGTGGTCAACGGCGGGGAAGAATATCTCAAAAGCAGTGCCCTTTCCGGGCTTGCTGCTTACTTTAATCCGTCCCTTGTGCGTTTCCACGATGCCGTATACCACCGCTAAACCCATACCGGTGCCCCGGCCAACTTTCTTGGTGGTGTAATAGGGGTCGAAAATTCGTTCAACATCCGCTGGAGAAATTCCGGCACCCGTGTCGCTGATCGTAATCTTTACATAGAGACCCCCCGCCAGATTTATTTCCGGAACGTGGTGGGCAATTTCAATATTTTCCAGCTTGATATCCAGAATCCCTTCCGTACTTCCAATGGCATCTGCCGCATTTGTGCTCAAATTGATCAATATCTGGTTGATCTGGGTGGAGTCTGCCAAAATGAACCAGGCGTCTTCATCAAAATTCTGCCGAATTTCGATATTGCTCGGCAGGGAAGAACGAACCAGCTTGAGAGACTCCCCGAGTATAACGCTGATATCTAAAGGCTTCAGCTGCATCCCGGACTTACGGCTATAACTCAAAAGCTGGCGGATGACATCTTTGGCCCGCAAACATGCTTTTCGCACGTCATCGAGGCTTTCTTTGACCGGGTGCCATTCGGCCACATCTCTAATTGCCAGTTCCGTATTCCCCAAAATAATGGATAATATATTATTAAAGTCATGTGCAATGCCACCGGCCATCGTGCCGATTGCTTCCATTTTTTGAGACTGGCGGAGCTGGGCTTCGAGTTTTTCCTTTTCTTGCTCAGCCTGCTTTCTGGCGGTGATGTCTCTGGCGGCCCCGGCAATTAAAATCACTTTTCCATTTTCATCCTTGACCGGGGATTCCTCGATTTCCAATAGAATACACTTTCCGTCTTTTCTGCGGCCTTCAAGTATATAGGGCTTCTGCTTTTCCCCGGTTTGAATTGCTTTCTGAGTGATTTCGAATCCAACCTGATTCATCGGATTGCTGGTCATCAGCTCCATCCATTTAACTTTGGCCTCATTGGCTGTATACCCGAAAAAGTCTTTGCTTTGAGGGCTTACATAGATTACATTATGACCGGTGTCGTGCAGATAAAATAATTCATTACTGTGCTCGACAATGTTGCGAAGCCTCCGTTCGCTTTTCATCAAGGATGTCTCAGTCCGCTTGAGCCGGGTGATTATTTGCGATAATTCTTCAGTCTCTCTAAGATAAAGATTACCGGTCCTTTCCGCGATTTGTTTGTAATACTCAATTTCTTTTCTAGCCTTTTCTAATTCCGTTTTCATGTGTTACTCTAATAATTTTTTAAGTTTTCATTTATTTTCTGCCAGGACCAATAAAACGCCCGTCCAATCAAGGCCTCTGCTTCTTCCCAGCAAGGGGGCCACCTCTACTCCAGAATAAAATCCAAACAACGGGGCATTGTAGCGGTTGAATGTATTCTGAATTTCTGATGCCTCCTCGGTTAAAGTCTCTGACGTTTTTGCTGTCCGACCCGCGCAATCAATATATAACCCAAAAACAGGTTTTTCTCCTTTTGCTGTTATTCGTTCAAACAGTTCTGTTGAATTTTTTTGTACGGATTCCATCATCATTTTATTGTCTCTCAACATGAAGAGGATTTCGGTACCTTCTTTTAAATCCGGTTCAAAAAGTACAATACCGTCTCTATCCGGTAAAACACCCGTAATCAGTCTATTTACAAAATTATCTTCCTTAAAGTCTTCAAATTTCTCACCGTAATTTACACCAATGGTCAGGCGTCTGACCGGGACCTGGTTGCCCCATTCTTGACTGCCATACTGATGGTCAATCATATCAACAGCAGATTTGCCATCGATTTCATAAATCACCGAGCCTTCAGCTCGGGTTATGGTATGATAGATTCCATCTTTCGGCACACAACCATGCATAATGCTGAAATACGGCTTAAAGTCGCCACCCAGCAATGATCCAACCACACTTTGACTCTCAACGGAAGAGCCGCAAAATTGCTTTGTTTCGTTGAATTCATAATCTCTGATGATTCCACCACCAACGATCGGAACATTCAGTTTAAGTCTTTCTTCAATTCCGGCGATTAAAGGGGGTGAGGCATTCATAACCGGCGGGGCTTTTTCTGTAGGTGCTTTTTTTATTGAATCGTAGAAGATCAGCAATAATTTGCCATCTATCGTGTTTGATAACGCATCGGCAAGTTTATACCCTGCCAATTTTTCATCTTTATGTAGGTTACCTGCTGAAGCCTCTGTATGCCAAAATGAATCCGACTCTATTATAGCAGCACCTGCGGGCCAGCCTTCGTAAGAAAGAATTTCATTAGTGATGATGCCGATTGCTGATCCACCAATTATGGGCGTTTCGCGCCCAACAATCGTTTGCAGCCCTTTAAAATAGGCATCATGATCAACCTGGCCGCCGCAAAAGGCAATCACAAGCATGGGTTGGCTGATTCTTCCATTCTGCATTGCAGCTTCAGCGACTTTTTCTCCTAACCTAAGTGCGGATTGATCGTTTGCGTATCCGACGCCAACCTTCAACGGTCCCCTCCCATTTTATTTTTTGCATCCTTATCTTATAAGTATACTTTACCATTGATGATTCTGAATTCAAATATTTTCTTGATTTCGATTTAGGTTGTCATCGGCCGACATACGGTATTAGCGAAGATTGAAAAGCCATGTGAGTGGCTGCTTGCGGTATTTCAAGCGTATTCTCAAAATCGTTTCTTAAACGCTTACTGGGGACGCGTCCTACTCTGAATCCGGAATTGTAAATGCTGCCTCTTTCCAGAATCCTTCCGTCAGCATCAAGAAATAACACAGATACGGTGAACTGGTCATATTTGGCTCTGGCTCTTCCCCGGACGCCTAATTTAGTTATGCCGGACTCCTTAATATATCGATATTCTAGCGTGGCATCGCTTGACTCCCAGGACCCGCCCTGTTGCGCATCCCGGGCCAGGGGGATGCGATTTTGCGGCGCGATCGTTGGTTGTCCGGGAGTCGAACAACCGTTCGGGAAGGCCAATAACAGAAATGCGAATAACAATAAAATGCTTTTGGATACATCCGCGATGGCCGTTTTTGATTTCATTTTGCCCTCCCATCTGAAATCGAAATTGATCGAAGATGTCACAAGGTGATAAATCCGGCATCGGGTCCGGCGCGTCAAATCATAATTAGCAGCCAGGCGAGCATAATCGTGCAAATACATGCCGCAGATACGATGAGAATCTGATTTTTGATTGAAAAGAAATTTTCTTGATTTACCCCAATGGAAAGCATGGCCGCATCCGCGATTGTTTTTAATTCCGGCCGGGGGAGCCCCGTGACCTCATGCAGCGCATCCAGTGTATGTTGCACATCCTGCAGATCCTGCCTTTGCTGCTGCAACCGGTCCGCTTGCTCAAAGGTACGTCTGCGGATTTCCTTTTTGATCTTTTCTCTTCTTCTGGGATTCATTTTTCCTCCTTTTATAAAAAAGTATCGGGAAGAAAATCAGATCTGTTTGTTTCTATAGATGGTTTAAAACTTTACCGTTTGGTGTTAAATGCATTATTGAGATAAATTTTAGTACATTTTTATCCGGTTTCAAGTCAACAAAAGGTTTTATTAAGATGGGACTGAGAGAAATTCGGCGGCAGCTTCGAAGGGAGCGTCAATCTGCCATCCGGCGCTTTCGAAAACAGAAACGCCTAAATTCGATGGCTTCACCCGGCAGACACGATTTTATTGTCGTGCTCGATCATTTAAAACCCGCATTTAATATCGGCAAAATATTTCGCAGCGCAGACGCCTTCGGTGCGGCCGAGATCCATCTGGTTGGCACGAATTTTTTTGACCCGGCACCGGCCAAAGGGTCATTTAAGTGGGTGCCGGCCAAATTCCATACTGACTTTAAAAGCTGTTATGAAGATTTGACCGCGCGAGACTACACGCTGTTTATAATGGAGCCGGCCAACGGTGAAATGCTTGCCTACATCAAATTGCCGCCCAAAAGCGCCTTCGTCTTCGGCAATGAAGAGTTCGGGCACAGCTTTAACAAAGGTGATTACCGCGCCGTTAAATCTCTGAGGATTCCTCAGTTCGGTCGGGTGGAAAGTTTAAATGTGAGCATTGCGGCGTCTGTAGTGATGTATGAGTATGTTAGGCAAAATGCAGGAGAGTAAAACCGCATTGATTTACCAAAAGCTGAGCAGTGCCTTGGTTTATGTTGCCACAAGGATATGTATATAAAATTCCTTGATGAATTCACTCATTAACAGGGGATGCTGATGAAGGTACTCCATATGTTTTAAAACGAGGACGACGACGAGTACGATGACAAAAGCCATGAATGGGGAATTATAAATCTTACTCGTCGTCGTCCTCGTACTCGTCCTCAACAATCAAAAATAGGATTTTCACCTTCGCTTTTTCACATATTTTTTCAAAAAAATGGGCCGTTTCAGGTTTGCTCAACCAGAAATCGGCCCGTTTTTATTTTTGAATTTAAGGAATTTTAAAGCTCTATCGATTCTCCTGGATTCATCACGGTTACTTTTGCAGCGGTTTCCTTTTGGACGCGCTCGGCCCAGACGTGCGGGTCCTGTTTGATGATGTCAAACGTATCGTAGTGAATCGGGACCACCTGTTTGGGATCGATCAGTTTGACCGCTCTGAGCGCATCATCGGGACCCATGGTGAAATTGTCACCGATGGGTAAAATGGCCAGATCAATTCCTTCCTCACCAATCAACTTCATATCGTAAAAAAGGCCGGTGTCGCAGGCGTGATAGATTTTATGACCCTCGATGTAGAGCAAAAATCCGCTGGGGTTGCCGCCATAGGATCCGTCCGGAAGCGCCGATCCATGATGGGCAATGGTGAGTTTGACCCGGCCCCAGGGGTAATCAAAACCGCCGCCGATGTGCTGGGGATGCGCATTTTCGACTCCCTGATTTGCAAGCCAGGTCTGGATTTCATAATTTGAGATGACGGTTGCCCCGGTTCGCTTGGCAATGTCCAGCGTGTCTCCCAGGTGGTCACCATGTCCGTGAGACACAAGGATATAGTCGGTTTCAATTGCATCCGCCGTTACCGTTGAGAGGGGGTTGCCACTGACAAATGGATCAATCAGCAATCTGGATTGATCGGTTTCGATTAAAAAGCATGCATGACTGTACCATGTGATTTTGATTGCCACGTTGCACCTCCTTATCCTTTAAAAAAGGGACTACAGGAATTTCTCTATTTTGGCGTCCTTTTTCAGCTTTTCAAAGTAAAGCTGACGTTCGGTTCTCAGCTTCTGATCCTTTAGATGTTTATTAATCCTGTCTTTGACGTCTGCATAGGCGATCTTTTTGGCCGGCTGTTTATCAGAGACCTTAATCAGATGATAGCCGAATCTGGTTTCAACAACGTCGCTGGTCTCATTGGGTTTCAAGTCGAAGGCCGCATCTTCAAAAGGTTTTACCATCTGCCCGCGTCCGAAGAAGCCAAGCTCACCGCCCCTGGGGGCACTGGGGCCTTCGGAATGCGTTTTTGCAAGTTCCGCAAAATCTTCCCCTTTCTTGACTTTTTGCTGGATTTCGTTGATTTTTTTACGGGCTTCAGCTTTCTGTTCATCAGGTGCGTCTTCTGCCACCTTGATTAGGATATGGCTGGCCTTGACCTGTTCGGGCTGCTGGAAAAGCTGGGGGTTGGTATCATAAAACGTTTTGCTTTCGTCATCGCTGATCTGTATTTTTTGGTCAACCTCTTTGTCGAGTAGCTGCTGAATGGCCATATCGCGTTTGATATCTGCTTTTATTTTCGATTCTGTCAAATTGTTTTCTTCAAGCGCTTTATTAAATTCAGCCTCGCTCGGAAATCGTTGTTTGACAACCGCCAATTGCTCCGCGACGGTTTCGGGTTTCACCTCGATTCCCTGTTTCCTGGTTTCCTGAAAAAGCAGCTCCCCGACGATGAGACCATCCAGGACATTATTTTCAATTTGAGGCATTTGTGCATCTTGGATCGGTTGCCCGCTCTGAGCAGCGCGCTTGAGTTCGTAATTGAGCACACGGTCAAATTCCCCGTGGGTAATGACGGTACCGTTGACCACGGCAATCATATCACCGGGGGCTTTTTTGTCTGCAGCAAAACCGCCGGCGGATACCAGTATAAGCGCCAGTAAAACAGCGACCTTGCCCGCAAGCCTGATTTTATCTGAATTCATAAATAGATCTCCTTTGGCTTGACGTCTATAAAAAAAAAGGCCTCCTAAGAGCCCTTTTCTTTTAAGTAAAATCAAGATTATTTAATTAAAAAAATTTCACTCTCGAATTTACGGATCGATTCGTCGAGAACCGATCCTCAATTATGAGCCAGCGGCTTAGCTCTATTGTAAAACACAGCGATCAAATTTTCAATAGCCCAAGCGTGTCGGAGTAAAAAAATCGGTGTTCAATCGTTTAATCTCTTGCCGGTCTTGCGAATCGTTCGGATTCATCCGGGTATGCTAGCGGATCATCAGAAAGGCATAGCGATTCATCTCCTGAGAATAGTCTGTGCGAACCTCTATGGGGAATCCGAATTGCCGGGCGGTTGAATAGACATCCACGGCCATAGATTCCGGCGAGGGTCGGGCGGATCTTGGCTCCTTGCAGGCTGTGCGGGTTGCCGCACAGTCCGCACAAATACAGCAACTATCCATAAACAGCAAAAATGCTCTTTCATAGCCGTTTAGAAAAACGTCGCGTTCCAGTTTGGCGAGCTTGATGTTTACCTTTTTTGACCACTTGTGGCGGTCCTCGGGGGCGTCGACCGCTTTTTCGAATCGGAAAATGACGGCATCCTGGTATTCGCGAAAGAATCGTTC
>JASFIU010000050.1:0-15696 GCA_050122495.1 Desulfobacterales bacterium
CCAATCAGGTGCGGCGGCCGGAGCGTACCGCGACGACCCATTTCTGGTTTCCCGGCCACCTGGTGCCGTTGGTGGAAATTGTGATGAGCGAGCATACATCTCCGAAGATTGCCGAATCCCTCAGGGCGCTGTTGCTGGGTTGGGGCAAAGCGCCGGTCGTCGTTAAAAAAGATCTTCCGGGGCAGTTGGCCAACCGAATCCTGCAGGCCATTATTCGCGAGGCGACCCATATTGTCCAGAGCGGCCTGGCCAGCGCGGAGGATATCGATACCGCCATAAAAATGGGCATGGGAATCCGCTTCCCGATTTGGGGGGCGCTGGAACACATTGATGCCGTTGGCCTGGACCTGGCGCTGTCGGTCCAGGACCAGGTGTTGCCCGGCCTGTACAATTCGCCCGAGCCGGTCGACGTTTTAAAGAATCTTGTCACCGAAGGGAATTTGGGTTTTAAAACGGGAACGGGATTTTATAACTGGCAGATCAAAGATATGAAAGCCCTGGCGGCAAAGCGGGATCAATTTATCATGAAGGCGGTGCAAATCGTGCGAGCGTTGAACGCCTGATCAATTGCTGTCAGGTGCAATTATTTTGATGCACACCGGTGTGGGCACCGGGGTTGCCTGGCCCGTTGATTGCAGCTTTCCCGTTTGAGAATCGATCCGGAACGTCACGATGGTATCGGAATCCTGGTTGGCAACGAGCAGAAAAGTTCCGCTGGGGTCAATGGCAAAGTTGCGGGGTGTATTCCCCTGGGTAGATTCATGGCCGACATAGCTGAGCATACCGGAATGGGGATCGATTTTATAGATGACAATACTGTCGTGGCCTCGATTCGAACCATAGACGAACATTCCGGAAGGGGCGATGTGAATATCCGCGCAGGTACTTTCCCCCTTAAAATCGAGGGGCAGGCTTGAAACAGTTTGGATCTCGGTAAGTTTGCCACTGTCGCGCTCATGCCGGTAGGCAGTGATCGTAGAATCCAGCTCGTTAATCAAAAAAGCCCATTCACCATTGGGGTGGATAACAATGTGACGCGGTCCAGCCCCAGGTTTTACGGGTACCTCCAAGATAGCATTTGATCCAAGTTTACCTTGCTTGGAGTCGAAATTGTAGACCATCACCCGGTCTATTCCAAGGTCCGGGATAAATGCATGTCGGTTGGATTCGTCCAGGGTGACGGCATGCGCATGCGGTCCCTGCTGCCGGTTAGGATCAACGCTTGAACCCTGATGCTGGACAAAATCCGAGGCATCGTCCAATCCCCCGTCATCGCGTACCGGTAATACACAGACGCTGCCGCTCATGAAGTTGCTGAGTAAAACAAAACGACCGGTTTTGTCCACCGTCAGGTGACAGGGGTCGGTGCCGTGGGTTGGTTTCTTGTTTATAAATTTTAACCCGCCGGTCTGCGGATCGACAGAAAAGGCGCTAATGGTACCCGTTGGTTCACCTTCAAAAAGCTTGAGCTCATTAACGGCATATAGCCCGCGCCGGGCAGGATCGAAAGCCAGATAAGAAGGATTGGTGACATCGGTCTTTGTGTTGATCAGCTCCATCTCGCCTGAAGCAGTATCCATCTTATACACGTAAATCCCTTCGCCCTTGCCTTCAAGGACTTTTCCGGTTCCAAATAGAATCGGATCCGTGTAAGTGCCGATAAAAACGAGCAGTTCATTTTGCATTTTGGTTAGTCCTTCTCTGTCACCTGGCGTGGTGCCCGATTGCCGGATCTAAGTCCTGCTTCTATTTTACGCAACCACTCGATATTCAGCCTGGCCGACATATCCGCATCGGGTAATGGCATAAATTCCCCTGAAACGAAGCCCTGATAACCGGTAGAAAAAAGCGCCCGCAGGATGGAATCGAAATCTAGGTGACCACCGCCGGCATGCAAGCGGTTGGAGTCGGCGACATGAAAATGAAAAATGCGATCCCCACAGTCACGGATGCTTTCTTCGATGACCGGTTCCTCGATATTCATATGAAACGTGTCGAGCAATAACCCCAAATTATCCGCGCCCACTTTGGCGATAAGATCGATCCCTTCAGCCATGGTATGAACCAAATCGGTTTCATAGCGGTTAAGCGGTTCAATGGCCATGCGCACACCCGCCTCGGCAGCGAAGCGGCTGCATTCGCTCAAACCCTCCAGCAATAAAGCCATGGACTCTTCTTTACGGGCACCAGCAGGGGTAATGCCTCTAATCAGGCCCAGAATGATCATGGCATTCAGGCGGGACGCCAGGGGGACATGGCTCTTAATTCGCTCAATGGCCTGGGTGCGCACGGCCGGATCCCGGCTGGTTAACGAAAGCTTTTCTTCCCCCCAGGCCTGGCCCGTCCCGATGGCGGGAACGATTAGGTCATAGGCGTTGACCACCTGGATTAATTCATCGACATCTACCAGACTCGGATCCCGGATTGCAATTTCTACCCCTTCATAGCCCCATTTCGCAATCTTGGCGACGTTTTCTTGAAAATCACCCTTGAAGGCCACCGCTTGAAATTGGGCTGCGTGGGTTGAAAGCACAATGCTCAGTTTCATGGTATCCTGCTTTACAGTTTGGTGCCCTGACCGATACGCGGTAACCCGTAAACCGTTTTCCATCCGGGGCTGAGCGGCTCCTGAAGATATGGCTTCATTTCCTCTGCGGTTCTTAGGGTGACTTCTTCCACCGGTGGAACCGTCCCGGGGGGGAAGGCCTCCAGGATCTGATCGTTCAACAAGGTTAAATAGCGCAGAATCGCCGCGACGGGCCGTTTTGCTTTCTGGGCCGAACCGCTTTTGGCCTGCCCCACAATACCTTCGGGGGTGGCCTTAATTTCAATGGCAAAATGTCCTTCCCCCTCGGACCAGCGGCTGGGACGGCCGAACGGATCGACGGATTTATCAAAGTGACCGTCCGGTAGATAGCTTTTTCCTTCCGTATCGACAGCGTAGTCCATATCGACCATATCCGGATGAAGCAGCAGTCCCAGCGATGTTTCAGATTCATCGGCGTGGACAAAATCCGTTTCCCATTCTCCGCCCTTTGCGGTTGTCCGGAAAAATTCTCTCACGGCTCGATGCCAGTCAAGGACTCTGAAGATCCCGGGCAGTTGATAGCGTTTCTGGAACTGTTGGATCGCTGCCTCCAGTACCCAGAGCTGACCGTGGTTGTTGATTATAATCTGCTTGCGGAAACCATCGTTCCAGAGACCCAGCATCACGTCGATCATCAGCTCACGAACGACATTTTCCCTGACAATGACTGTGCCGGGCATTCCCAGATGATGGTACGGGTGCGCACCGTACATCAGCGGCGGTAAAGCCAGGTTCACCGGGGCGCCTCGTTTTGCGGTCAGGCGGCGCAACCCTTCCAATATCTGACTGACATAAAGGGTGTCCGAGGCGCTGGGCAGATGTCTTCCATGAAGCTCGGTACAACCGACAGGGATGAAAACGATGTCGTTGTTACGGCGGTTGGCTTCAACTTGATGTCGAACGGTCGTCTGGATATAAGAACCCGGTTTGCCCCATTCGACCGGCGCAGGAATTTCATATTCGGCCAAAATCGCTTCAATCTCGGCATCGTCGGCTTGCCAAATTTCATGTTTAAGTTTGCCCACGGTGTTATTTTCAAAAAATAGATCCGGCTGGTCGGTGGCCAGCAACGCATTCATTTCATTTTTTTCAGTCATACCCCGCTCTCCTTTTTTTGATTTTGATCGTTATCCGACTGCATTTTTGCCAAAATGGCACTGCTGCATAAAGATGCGAAAACAAACTATATATTCCACCCCCTCGATCATAAGTCAATTCCTTTGACATTTTTGTTTGCAATCGTGGTTTCATCAATTTCTAAAAAGATGTTTGACACCACTACAGTTATCCATTAAATGTTTATGCTCACATGAGCGCACAGTGCTCATATTATCAGACAATATTATATTAATCATATTTTACACAGGAGGTTTAAGATGGCTGAAGAAATGTGGACGTATGCAATGGAGGAAATGTCGTATCCGGATGTCAAGGAAATTCTAAAGAGCACGGATGTGGTCCTGATTCCCATCGGGAGCCAGGAAAAGCACGGGCCCCACATTCCGCTGGCAACCGATTCGATTGTCACCATTCAGGTGACCAAAAGAGCTGCCAAAAAAGCAAAGGTTCCCTATACCCCCATCATACCGGTGGGTTATTCTCCCCACCACATGGGTGTCGTGGATGACGGTGTCGGAACACTCAGTTTTACCGGAGAAACATTCAGGCGGATCATCTATGAAATCGGTCGCTGCCTGATTTTTCACGGTTTTAACAAGCTGATCTACATCAGCCACCATGCGTCAAACACCAAGGTTGTCGATGAAGTCCTGCGACGATTACGCTATGAGACCGGATGCTTCACCTGCTGGTATATGACCCCGACCGAAAGGAAGATTCAGGTAGTTGAGGAAATTTTTGAAGAGAAAATTGCCTGGCATTCCGGTGAGCTGGAGACTTCTACAAGTCTGGCGCATAATGAAAAGGCCGTGCATATGGACAGGGCCAACGCTCATACGGCCCACGCACCGCAGTGGATGGGCGAGGCCTTTCAGAAGACCGACGGTGTTCCGACCGTAATTTTTCAGGGATCGGAAAACATCTGGGTTCCCATGGAGCATCATGAATATGTAGAAGAGGCAACAATCGGAGACCCCTTTTTGGGCAGCAAAGAAAAAGGTGAAAAATATTTTGACAAGTCCGCCGATAACCTCGCCGATTTTGCCAATGAAATAAAAAAGATAAAAATTGAGGTCAAGGACCGCAATTACGATACGCGCTCCTGGGAATATTAAGCGCTTTGAATCTCCATTCGGAAAATTCCCCAACCGGAGGTTAAAATACAGCATGAAGCGGATGGAAGATAAAGTCATCTGGATTACCGGCGCATGCGGTGGTCTGGGTAAGAACTTTTGCAAGGCTTTTCTCGCTGAAGGCGCCGGCGTCTGCCTGACGGATATCGATGAAGCTCTGATCGCGGATACACTCAGTGAATTCGATGCCGCCGAAAAGATGATAGGTGCAGTCGTCGACGTCTGCAGGCGCTCCACCATCGCGGCTGCGGTGTCAAAGATGGTGGCACACTTCGGAAAGCTGGATGCTCTGGTAAACGTAGCCGGCGGAAGTCTGTACACCCCGAATAAATTCGAGGACATCGACGAGGCCGCCTGGGACAAGGTCGTTGATGTCAATCTTAAAGGCACATTTCTCTGCTCTCAGGCCGCCGCAGGCCAGTTTCGAAAGCAGGGCCGGGGCGGCAAAATCGTTAACGTTTCGGCCCTGGCCGGCCGCTGGCTGGGGTCTTTAGCGGGCTGCCATTACACCGCTGCTAAGGCGGGCGTCATCGGGCTGACCAGGCACCTGGCCCACGAACTGGGACCGGAAGGCATCTATGTCAACGCCATTGCTCCGACAATAACATTTGCCAGTCAGAGAACGGTTGATCTCTGGAATAGCCGCTCGCCGGAGTACAGAGACAGGATTATTTCCGAAATTCCCTTGCGGCGGGTCAGTGAGCCGGAGGAAGTGGCCGCCGGTGTCATCTTTCTGTTATCAGATGAAGCCAGCTATATAACGGGGGTGACCCTGGATATCAATGGCGGCCGGTTTTTCAGTTGAAAGAAAAATAATAGTTTACACTATTTATTCGGTTCAATAATAACCTTCAAGGCCCCATCTTTTCTATTGGCAAAATAATCAAACGCTTTTTCATATTCATTCATGCTGAAAATATGGGTGATGTATTTATTGATATCCAGCAAACCGGATGAAATCATGGATAATAACCTGGCCGAAACATTGGGGTTTGCTCTTGATCCGAAAATAGAGATCTCATCAATAATAAGTTTTCGATTATCAACCTCTTCAATATTGCCCGGCGAAGGCAATCCCACAATACCGATGGTTCCGCCCTTGCGTGCGATCTGAATCGCCTGATTGAGCGTTCCCCTGGCGCCGGAACATTCAAAAACCTCATCGGCCCCGATGCCATCGGTAATTTCCATTACTTGCTCAATGACATCTTGTTTCTCAAAATCAATGAGCGCATCGGCACATAATTCCGAGGCCCGTTTGAGTCTGCTTCCTCTGCCAACCATAATTATTTTTGAAGCCCCGAGTGCTTTAGCGATCGACGCGGTTATCATTCCAATGGGCCCGGGCCCGATAACCACAACATTCCCCCCTGCAGAAATACCGGTCTGATCGGTAAGATGTAATCCGGTTCCGGCCGCATCGAGTACGGCCCCTTCTGCAAAGCTGACATCGTCCGGAAGCTTGGTTAGACTTCTATTGTAAAAGACACCATATTGAGCATAAGCACCGGTTGACTTATGACCATAATGCCGATGCCCGGCTTCTTCATCACCGTAGTTCAGACAAAGGTTATAGCGCCCTTTCTTGCAGTTTTTACAAAACCCGCAGCCACTGTGCGCTTCTCCGGCCACTCGATCCCCGATTTTTAAGTGTTTTACATTGCGGCCGATTTCAGCTACTGTCCCGGACCACTCATGGCCCAAAATAAATGGCACATAAGGCGGCCAGGAACCAATCGTATCTCCCTGAATAAATTTAATATCACTTCCGCATATGGCGACCGCTTCCACGAAACACAATACTTCATCATCATTTGGCGTCGGTATATCAACCTTCTCCAATGAGATACTGTTGGCCGCCTTCATAACAATCGCATTCATTTTCCCAGGCATGTCAAACTCCTTTATGAAAAAACCAATTGAGCCTTGAGCGTTTTTGAAGAATTCTGTGCGGCTTTAAATGCTTTTTTGACACCATCCATATCCGCGTTATATTCACCCGATACAAGTTTCTCGACTGAGCTTCCGTATTGACCTAATACCCCGATGACATCATCAAAGTAGCCTGTGCCGCCAATGCTTCCGATGACAAAAAGAGATTTAATCACAATTAATTTCTGATTAATTTCAACGGAAGGGATCATTCCCAGACAAGCCAATACGCCCATTGGTTTTAATAAGTTTAAAGCGCTTGCAAAAACGTCGGCATTACCCGTTGTTTCAAAAACGATGTCAAATTCCGCACTGGTATATAAGCTTTTATAGTCGTTTTGCGTGTCATTGCCCTGGGGGTGATCAAATTCAATCGCACCCAATTCCTTGGCGATCTCCATTTTCAATTCAGATAAATCGCTGGCATAAATATTGCGGCATTTGTATTTTCTTGTGAGCAAAAAAAGAAGACCCATTCCGATACCGCCGGCACCCAGTATTAAAATTTTCTTGTTGAAAATATCTCCTTTTAGTTTAACGACTTTTTCAATCAGATTGGCACCGACGGCAATGGGCTCAACCAGGGCACCGGCTTTCAAGGATACATTTTGGGTTAATTTGTACAAATACTTTTCGTTTCTGACAATATATCCCGCCGATGCGCCATCGATTGTGATTCCGTATTTTTCGATATTGACACAAAGATTCTTATCGACCTGACAATACTCACAAGCCGAACAATAGCGCGAACAATCTCCGGTAACGTTATCCCCCTTTTTAAATTTGGTTACCGTTGCACCCGTTTCTTCGACCACCCCGGACCACTCGTGGCCAAACATTACGGGATAATTTATCGGCCCGCTATAGGTTCCTTTATATAAATGGATATCTGATCCGCACAATGATATGCGCGCTACTTTTATGAGAACCTCATCATTTTGCACTGCTGGTTTTTGACATCTCTCGGTAGTAAAAACATTGGGCTTATCTATTATTATTTTATTCATTTTTAAAAACCTATTGAACCGGAAATCAACAAATCGGAGACAAACAGTGCCACGGGCGTAAACCCGTGGCACTTCACAAGTCATGTTTTCAATCGTGAGCCGTGATATGCATTTTCTGCCCGCACCTGCGATGCAGGCAAAGACTTATAACAACCGACCTGCTTATTTCAGGTGCTCTTTGACATTACTCGCGTCGATAACCGGAGCAGGCAGAAAAAGGTCCTTCGGTACCGGCATTCCTTCCAAATAACAGTAGGCTGCCACCACGCCCCAGTACCCCTGGGCGTCGGGCCGCTGATCTCCGGTAGCCAGCATTTTACCCTCAGCAATCGATTTGAGGGCATCATTGTTTGCATCAAATCCCGTAATCTTAGTTTCCTTTAGCCTTCCGGCAGCATCAAGCGCCTCGATCGCCCCCAGGGCCATTTCATCGTTGCAGGCAATGACCAGGTCAATCTTGGGAAATCGTTGCGCCAGATTTTCCATCACCCGCATCCCCTCGACCCGGGAATATTTCGCCGTTTGTGAAGCCAGGACTTTGATGCCGGGATGTTCGGCAATGGCATCATCAAATCCTTTTTTGCGATCGATGGCGGTCTGATTTCCGGGGGTTCCCTCAAGGATGATCACATTGCCTTTGCCGCCCATTTTTTTGAGCGCGTATGAGGCGATATCGTATCCGACATCCCTGTTTTGCGCACCCGTCCAGGTGGCGACATCGCCGCCGTATGCTCTGGAATTGGGCGTAACCACCGGAATTCCGGCCTTGTTGGCCTTTTTGACTCCCGGAACAATGCCCTTGGAATCGGCCGGAACAACGCAAATGGCATCGACTTTCTGGGTAATTCCATCTTCCATAAATCGGAGCTGCTCTTCCACATTGTATGGTTTAATCGGGGCCAGGGTTTTGATATCGATGTCCAAGTCCTTCCCGGCCTTTTCGGCACCCGCTCTCATCCGGTCCCAGAACGGATTGTCAAGGCTCTTGACAATAAAGATCATCTTATACTTTTTATCGGCTGCAAAGACCGGATCCGCTGCGAAGGTAAAAATAAGTCCAACAATCATGAATGCCGAGACTAAGAAAGCTATCATTTTGTATCTTGGAATCATTAGTAATCCTCCTTATTTCTGGGTTTTAAATTGAGTATCATCACTCCACTGTATGCCCTTAAATCACCTCCTTTCTGCATGTTTACGATCCAGCGCGATTGCGTTTAACCGGAAAAATTTGCGGCAATGAAAATAGCCGTCGTGAATGGCTCTGCACCGATATCATAATAATGATAAGGGCGCCCAATACAAACGTCTGTAAAAGCGAAGAGATCCCCAGTAAATTCATGGCATTGATGATAATCGTAATGACCAGGGCACCAATAACGGTCCCACCGACGCCGCCTTCGCCGCCGGAAAGCGGCGTCCCGCCGATGAGCACCGCTGCGATGGCATCCAGGGGGAAAGCTTCCCCGATGACGGGCTCCGAGGCATTCAGCCGGGCCATATACACAATCCCGGCTAAAGCGGATAAAATACCGCTTAAGACATAGACTCGAATGACGACACTTTTGGTTCGAATGCCCGACAGCATGGAAGCCTCCTCGTCGGCCCCAACTGCATAAATCTCCGAACCAAAGGGGGTGTATTTTTGGATAAAAATAAAAATGAAGGTTACCATTGCGCTAATAATAATCGGCATGGGAATCCCCCATAAATACCCCGTCCCGATAAAACGAAATTCGGGTGTGAATCCGTAAATAATCTTTCCCTGGAGAAGGAGAAAGGCCAGTCCCCTTGTAAAAAACATCATGGCATAAGTGATAACAAAAGGGGGAATCGCCACTTTTGAAACCATCGTGCCGTTGATCAAACCGCAGCATGCGCCGATCAGCAGAGCGGCGATGATTCCGACGGGCATCGGCAGACCGACATCTTTGAGTAAGATCGCAGCCGTACAGGAAGAGAGGGCCAGCACGGCACCATTGGAAAGATCAATCCCTCCCGTAATGATCACAATGGTCATGCCAACTCCCAATATATTCAGAATCGCGGCCTGTCGGAGAATATTGATGATGTTGGATGTTTGCAAAAAATGGGGACTCAAAAACGAAATCAGGGCACATAAGACCAGAAGTATCAGAAATCTAGAATAAGGGATCAGAAATTTCATTGTCGAGTTACCTTGAATAAAATGTGTTGATGGTCACGCATACTGTCAGAATAATTCCAATGAGACAGTATTGCCATGGCGTCGTATATCCCAGAAGGCTGAGACCATTCCTGATTAAGGTAATAATAAGGGCCCCAAAGACGCTCCCCACAATTCCGCCGCGACCCCCGAAAAACGTCGTTCCCCCGATAACCGAAGCTGCAATGGCTTCGAATTCATACCCAAACCCGCCGGTGGGGTGGGCGCTGGCGATTCGCGATGCCAGCATAATGCCCGCGAAGCTGGCGATGACTCCCGAAAGTATATAAATCCCTATTTTGTTTCGAACAATGCGAACTCCTGCCAGCCTTAGTCCTTCTTCATTTCCGCCCAGTGCAAAAATATTTATCCCGAAAGGTGTTTTGTATAGAATCAGATACATGACAATAAAGATAACGGCGATGATCCAGACCGGCACAGGAACCGCCAGAAAATGTCCATTGGCAATGACATCAAAGGACTCCACTTCCCAGTATAATGTCTCCCCCCCGGCCGCAAAGAGTGAAGCGCCGTCTGCAATTCCCATCATTCCGAAAGTGGCAATGAAAGGCGCCAGGCCCACCTTGGCGATCATGACGCCATTAAAAGCGCCGCAGACCACACCCACACAAATACCTCCCAGAATAGACACAACCAATCCGCTACCCGAAGCTAAAAGCAGCCCGGTGACAACACCGGTTAAAGACATGACCGAACCCACAGACAGGTCGATCCCATTGCTGAGCATGACGGTCGTCATTCCCAGAGCGACAATAATGATCATGCTGCTCTGCAGCATAATATTGGTAAGATTCATGATCGTTAAGAAACTGGGGCTGAAGATCGCGAAGATCAGCAGGGTCATCAGAAACATATAAGCGGCGTTCGGAATAAATCGTATTTTAGCCCAGAATCTCTCTTTGAATCCCATGTTTAAAGTTTCTCCAAGAATTCTTTGCGCTTTTTAAGATCGAACATCTCCCTGACCACTTCCTCTATGGTGGTTTCAGAAAGCTTTTTTTCAAACGTTTTTTCACCCCTGCGAAGAACCATCACCCGATCCGCTACTGCAAAAATACTCTGCAGGCGGTGGGTGATGAAAATAATTGAAACGCCGTGGTTTTTGAAATTGCGGATGATACTGTGTATTTTATCCACTTCTTTGACAGCCAGCCCGGAGGTCGGTTCGTCCATAATAATGATCTTGGGATTGAAAAAAAGCGCCCTTCCGATAGCCACCGCCTGCCGCTGTCCCCCCGATAGATTGCTGACCCGCTCCCGCATCGAATCAAAATTGAGTTTCAATTCTTTGAGGATTTCCCAGGATTCCTTTTCCATTCGTTTCTGATCCAGAATTCGGAGCATTCCCCCCAGATAATTCTTGGTGCGCGGCCGGCCCAAAAATATATTCATAAAGATCGGAAGGTTTCCGACTAAGGCGAGATTCTGATAAATGGTTTCGATGCCGAGTTGCCTGGCATCAAGCGGATTTTGAATCTTTACCGGATTTTCTTCAAAATAGATCTGACCGCTATCGGCCGGAATGGCGCCGCTTAGAATTTTGATCAGGGTGGATTTGCCGGCGGCATTATCCCCCACAAGCCCAAGTACCTCATTCGGTTTCAGGCCCAAAGCGACATCACTAAGTGCCTGAACATGACCGAATTTTTTGGATACATTTTCCGCCCTCAATAAATATTCGTCGCTCAATGTCTCCTCCCTCTCTAGAAGTGGTTTCAAAACCCCATCTTCCCGCTAAAGGAAGCGGGATTTCGCGTCTAATTTAAAGATTATTAAAGGAGCTCAAAAGGCTAATGGCTGCGTGGCCCGGCCTTGATGCATTCCTTAATCTTTTTAAGATTAGATATGTAATCCCGCGTTCAAGCGGGAAACCTGATATGAGGTTTTGAAACCACTTCAAATATTGAGCTCTCAAATCCAAATTGGTTGTAAAGCCCGATTTGCAGTCTCGGTCGATAAGGCATTTATCAGTTTGTCAATAGTCCACTGTGAAACGCGGGGAATCCGGTCGCTCGCGGACATCTATCCCGGGGACTTCCTGCGGTGCGTAATGTGTTTCCAGGTCTCGTATCAGGGCCAGATAGCGTTCCATTGCACGGGTCAGCACCTTTTGTCCCTTTTCGGCGCTGGCACTGTTGATATGCTCGACACTGCCGACACCGGCAGATTTGAGCTGGCCGACTTCCGGAATGGTGTGAAAAGACGCGACGTCCATGACACTGAACGTTTCGGTCTCATCATGGGTGATGGCTCTTTTTAGTATATTTTTATCCAAAAGCGGTGTTACCTCATTGCCGGTAATCGCCTCCTTTTTGACGAGGTCGGGTCTGGCAAAAAGGATATTGCTGGTTTCCTCTTCGCCGGCGTGGTTAAAGGGCGTGTTGAGCGTCTCACGCAGGATCTGTGCGGCCAGTTCCCAATAGGTAGCGGCGGCGATAAAGAGCGCTTTGTTCTCCCTCCTTAAATCGGTGGCGACTTCGTGCGCAATGACCTGAAAATTGGCTTCCTGCCCGTGACCCTGGACGATAACGATCTTTCTGAATCCCGTACTCCATAAACCTCTGCAGATGTCTTTTATCAAGGCCTGCATGGTCGTGTGACTGATCGCAAGGGTTCCGCGAATCGGGTCTCCTTTGGTGTCATAGTGAAAGGTTGGCGACGCGCCTGCACGTATCGGCGTCGGCACCAGGGCGGGAAGCCCCGTGATGCTGCTTAGCTCCTTTGCGATCCATTCGGCCGTAAATGTATCGGTTCCAAGCGGAAGATGGTTGCCGTGTGCCTCGGTGGTCGCAACCGGAAAAATAATGATTCCTCTTGTCTCGGCCAGGTCCAAGGCCGCATCCAGTGTCAGCTCCTCGTATATTACCGGTGTCCCCATAATACCCTCCTCCTTTTGACTAAAAGTACACGATTTTTAGCATGGCTTAAAAATAAAATAAACCCGGTTTCAAAATATCATTTTTCAAGAGTCACTGATGCGTTCAAAAACTTTTTTAACGGCCGCAAAGTCTTGGTCGGCCAGACCCTGCCCCATGCTCTGGCGGTAAAGCTTGAATACGGTGTGCCCGATGGGGGCCATGGCGCCGTTTTTCCACGTCCGCTGTTTTCAGGGTTGAAATGCGAAACGTATAAAATCACAGACGTCCCTGTTATTTCACTATCACTTCAGTCATGTCAAAATGCATCTTTCATTTTTTGCGATCCCGGTTGGCCATGCGCCTGAGCTGTTGAATGACAGCGGCATTGTCCAGATCACCATCTCCGGCGTCCATGGCCCCTTTCAAGATATTTCGATGCAGTTCCGTGAGTGGCAACGGTTGTTTTAGTTTTTCGGCATATGAGAGTGCTATCTCCAGATCTTTGAGGTGCTGCTTTATTCGGGACTGTGGCCTGAAATCGCCTTTGATCATCTTTTCCCCTTTGACGTCCATTGCACAAGAGTATGCCGGCGTTTTTTTCAAAAGCACTAACAAGGCGTCTAAATCAAATCCAAATCGTTCTGCGTAAACCAGACCTTCAGCAAGAACCAGGCGATTTAATCCGAGAATCACATTACTTACTAATTTTGCTCTTGAACCGCTGCCGAACGGGCCAACGTGGACGAACTCTTCGGCGATTGCACTGTATAGATCTCGGCAGCGCTCAAACGCGTGTGGGTCCCCGCCAACGATCACAACACCCTTGCGTTCCTGAATCTGTGCACTAGATCCCGAAATCGGCGAATCCAAATAAAATATTTCCTGCTTTTTCAGTTGCAATGCAATTTCAACGGTTGCATCCGGATCGCTGGTGGTCGTATCGATAATGTACGCGGGAGTTGCCTTTGATTGAAGTAATCCTGCCGATGCCCACAGAACCTCGCGAACGATTTCAGTACTCATCAGGGAAAGAATGACGCGATTGACCTTTTCGGAAATTTCCATGGGGGTGGAAACAGAGACGCCTCCTATTTTTTCGAGAGCTGCGCATCTGCCCGGGTCGATATCATATCCAACAACGGAGAAGCCGTTACCTAGAAGGTTTTTCGCCAGCGCCGTTCCAACCAGCCCTATCCCAATTAATCCAATTTGCTCTTTCATAGTTAACTCGCTGCGTATCGTCCCTAAACAGCGCCAACGCGCCAGCTGTATCAATGTTGCCTCATAAACTTACTGTAAGGCAACCTCAATGAATTAACGCGTGTCCGTTTGGATTTGGGTTTTCTGACTTCTGGTCAATTTTGGTTTCAAAACCAAACACCAGGAACAGAGAATTACAATGCCAACAGTCCCGATACCCCAGACAAATTGCCCGGTGGGCGAAAAAATCACCGCTATCGCAGCAGTGCCGAAAAGAAGGCGTTCAATCAAATTCAGTTTCCCTCCTAAATAGCCTGCCAATGCCAGAGTCCAGGACCCGGTTCCGGCTAATAGGCTAAGGAACGCAAAAGCGATTTGCAGCGGAGAACCGATTCCCAATAATGACTGATCGAAAGCAAATGCAAAGGGTATAAAAAAGGATACGATGCTCATCCAAAAAGCAAGTAAACTAGTCTTCATCGTGTTGGAGTTGGCCATACCGGCAGCAGTGTATGATGCCAGGGCCACCGGTGGCGTGATCATCGACAATACGCAATAGTACATAACAAAAAAATGAGCGGCCAGCTCAGGAATGCCCAGATTTAGAAGAGCCGGTACGAACAGAATGGCACCGATAATGTAAGCTGCTACGGTGGGTAAGCCCATACCCATGATGATGCAGCCGATTATGATGAAAACCATGGCGCCAATCAAAGAGCCTCCACTGATATGTATGAGATTGGCGGAAAACTTCAATGCCAGATTTGATTGAATCGAGACCGATATAATAATACCAATTGAGGCGATCGGCACCGCTACCGAGGCGGCTTGCCTCGTAGCCTCCCTGATTGCGGCAATAAGATCTTTGAAGCTAAGCCAGCTGGCGCGTCGCAGGTAAGCGGTGCCAATGCAGGCTGCGATAGCCATCACTGCGGCATAGGTTGCAGAATACCCCGCGATTAGTACGGCGATAAGGATAACCGGGGGGAACAAAAGATATAAACGGGGAACAAGTGGTGCGTGTGTTGCGGCTTTTTCTGCCGGCATCGTTCCGATACCTGTTTTGCGCGAAAAAAGGTCGGTCCCCAAAAATATGGCCAGGTAAAATCCGATCGCCGGGATGATCCCGGCCAGCGCGATCCTACCGTAATTGATTTGCAACAGCTCAGCCATGACAAAGGCGGAAATTCCCATAATCGGCGGCATCAACTGACCGCCGGTAGATGCAATTGCTTCGGTGGCCGCCGCTCGATTGGCGTCAAGACCGGACTTGCGCATCAGGGGTATGGTAAAAACACCGGTGGCGGCAACGTTGGCGACGGCACTGCCGCTGATGCTGCCCATCATGCTGGATGACACGATGGCTGCCTTGGCTGCGCCACCTTTGTGTCTGCCAACGGCGGCCAGCCCGATATCGATGAAAAGCTGACTTCCTCCTATGGCCGAATAAAAGGCCCCGAACGCAACAAAGTAAAACACAAATTGAATCGAGGTTGCTGTGGTGACCCCCAATACCCCGTTGGCGGTCATTGTCAGCGTTTCGGTCATTTCCGCAAGACCAAATCCGCCAAAACGAAGCCATCCCGGAAACCAATTCCCGGCGAACGCATAGATCAAAAATGCCAGAATCACCCCCAATAGGGACCACCCCACT
>JASFIU010000051.1:0-15648 GCA_050122495.1 Desulfobacterales bacterium
GGCCATTGCCGCGCTTGCTATCGCGAAATCTGAAGAATGACGGATACGATGTTTTAAAAATAGCTGCTGGGTCGTGCGGCTCCCGTTCGGCACCCGGACTGCTGCCAATAATTCACCGGGCTGGAGAACGGTCTCGGTATAATCATTCGGCCCCGGGAAAAAATCCTGTAAAGGCACCTGCCTTTCTCCGTTTGAATTCGCTATTATCACGCTGGCATTCAATGCGATGAGCGCCGGAGCCATGTCAGAGGGATGGGTTGCCACACATTTGCCATAGTTTATAATAGAATGGTCGAAACGGTGTTCCCCGCTCACAGCGTAGCATGTGCGGCCCCCTTTTTTGTAGCAAGGGAAATCGATGTGTCTGAAATACATACATCGCGGTCGCTGGCAAAGATTTCCTCCTACCGTTCCCATATTTCTGATCTGAGTGGTACCAATCTGGCGGGCTGCCTGTGATAAAATGCCGAAGCGCTTGCGGATAATATCGGATGCGCCCAATTGGCTGAGCGTAACCGCCGCACCGATGCGCAGCCCCGATTCATCATCGTGCTCGATCCGCGTCATTTCGGTGATCCGTTTGACGTTAATGAGAACCTGAGGCGTTTTAAGCTGCGGGCCCTCGAGTCTATCTTTCATGAGACCCAGCAGGTCCGTCCCACCGGCGATCACGCTTGCAGTGCTGCCCCATTTTTCCAACCAGGAGACCGCCTCCGGGATACTTTCTGCATCTGTATGTTCAAAAGCGGGTAGTTCGTATAGCACGGTGGCTTCACCTTCTTTTCTTTTTAGCGTTGATTGCAGCAATGATCTTGTCGGGGGTTATGGGAAGATCATTAAACCAGATGCCAATTGCATTATAAATGGCGTTTCGGATTGCCGGGGGAGTCGGTGCATTGGTGTTTTCACCGGCCCCCTTGGCGGAATAGGCAAAGTAAGGGTCCTCATCTTCTGTAAGAATGGCTTTAATCGCGGGGACATCCAGCGACGACGGCATCTTATATTGCTGCAGGCTGGTACTCAGCAGTTTTCCGGTCCTGGGATCATAGACGCCTTCTTCCGAGAGGGCATATCCAATTCCGAATCCAATACCCCCGTAAATCTGCGAGATACAAAGCTTCGGGTTTATGGCCCTGCCGAAATCATGGGCGGCCGTAATTTTAAGAATTTCTACCCGGCCGGTTTCGATATCCACTTCCAGTTCCACGGCCTGAGCGCCAAAAGTGGAAAACATGGGCGCACTGGGATTGGGCGCCCTACTGCCACTTCCCCTGATCGGATGATTAGGATCTATTTTATTGCACACCTCACCAAAAGGCATCGATTGCGATGGATCGGATGCCACATATATGTTGCCGTTTTTAGAACGCAGTTCCGCCACGCCGGTTTCCAACAATGGTGCTGCTATTTCAAAAAGCTTTTGTCTGGCTTCGGCAGCCGCTTGCAATACCGCCGGTCCAAGCTCGGGTGTCGCCCGTGATGCATGGCAGGAGGGACCATAGCGGGTTCCCTGTGTGTCTCCATATACAACCGTTACGTCATCGGCGGATACGCCCAGTTCCTCGGCTGCGATCATGGAAAAAATGGTTTGCTGTCCGCCACCGATGTCAACAACGCCGACGCGCAGAGCGACGGTTCCGTCTTGATTTATATCTACATCCGCATTGGCGGCGTAAGGCATCAAACCGATTCCCTGAAACACCAGATAAGAGGCCATGCCGATGCCCCTTCGTTTGTTACCGCGCCCTGTTCCGCCTTTGGCGCTTCTGTTTTCCCAGCCGATGGCTTCGGTTGCCAATTTCATGCATTCGTCCAGGTTCTTGCTGGAATAAGGAATTTTGGTCTCTTTATGACTGACCGCCGCATCCGGATAAGCCCCAAACTCGGCACTGATGCTGCAGTCGGTGGCATAATTTTTCAATCTAAATTGCAGGGGATCCATATCAAGCGCTACAGCCATTTTGTCCATATGGGACTCCAGGGCGAAAATAGCGGGTTTATTGAGGGGCGAGCGCGTCGGTCCGGTGATCTGCAAGTTTGTATAAACACCAACCTGCTCGAGGTACACGTTGGGACAGGCATGCAGGTTTGAGGTATGCCATATAATCTGGACGCAATAATAGTTCTCCTCATTGGCGGCCGCCCCGATGTTCACTAGGGCCGTCTGATAAATGGCGGTGAGGGTTCCGTCTTTTTTGGCTCCCATTTTGATGTACATCTTGCAATCCCAGCGACGCGAATGATTGACGAACTCTTCTCTGCGGCTACGCTCCATCCTGACAGGTCTGCCGGTCATCATCGACAGCTTGGCGGCATAATACGTAATCCGCTGAGACCATGCTTTTGAACCGAATCCGCCCCCAAGGTATTTGACAATCACCCGAACATTATCGGGATCAAGACCCAGCGACGTTGCCAGGGTTTCTTTTGTATTCCAAACACCCTGAATCGCGTCCCAGACGGTCAGGTTGTGACCATCCCAGCTTGTAACGCACGCCCGTGTCTGAATGGTCCCGTGGCAGGAAGCTTGAGTGGTATAAGTATCTTCAACGATGACATCCGCTTCCTCAAAGCCTTTATCTATGTCACCGCGCTTGATGACATATTTTTTGCGGTCATAAACATCGCTTCCCGGATATTCCTCATCGGCGATTAACGGCCAGGGGGGATTGTTAAAGGTTTCTTCCTTGTCGAGCATGGGGGTGAGGATTTCATACTCCACATCGATGAGATCGAGCGCTCTTTGGGCCGTCGGGATGTCTTTAGCCGCCACCGCAGCGACTTCCTGCCCTTCGTAGGTGATACACTCCGGAAACGCAATCTGCGGGACTTTATACCAGTAGGTTCGCCAGTCTTTTGTATTTTCTTTGGTCAATACGGCGGCAACGCCCGGAAGTGCCGCTGCTTTGTTCGTGTCGATCTTGATTATCCTGGCGCGGGGGTGAGGACAGCCCAAAATTTTACCATAAAGCATCCCGGGCAGCTTTATGTCGCCCGTGTACTCCGCCTTTCCGGTAACTTTTTCCAATGCGTCCCTGCGGTTTAAGGGCTTGCCTACGACGGTGAGTTCCCTGTCCAGCAGGGGCGGTGTAAAGCCTTTAACCAGCAGTTTACTTGTTGCCATGATTCGACCTGTTTCCTTTGAGCAATTCTTTTGAGGCATCCAGGGTGGCATTTATGATGTTTGAATAAGATCCGCAGCGACAAAAATTGCCATCAATCGCAGCTCTGATATCGCTGACTTCGGGGCGGGGCTTTTTATCCAAAAGCGCCTTCAAGGCCATCAGCATACCGGGGGTGCAATATCCGCATTGCAGCGCATCGTGTTCGATGAAAGCTTCCTGTAAGGGGTGAAGACCCGTGTTTTTGGCCAGCCCTTCGATGGTCAATATTTCGGTTCCGGCAGCTTCGATTGCCAGCATGCTGCACGAATATACCGGTTCACCATCCAGGATGACGGTGCAACTGCCGCACTCAGCCCGGTTGCAGCCAACCTTTGTTCCGGTTAAGCGTAACTCTTCTCGAAGGAACTCAGCCAGAGTGATCCGGGATTCTACATCGGCCTGAACTTTTTTTCCATTTACCTTAAGTGTGATCTGTTTTTTTTCTTTCATCGCGCATCCATGTTTAAGGAAAGAGCATCGAACTTAAAAGACGCCTATTGAATGGAGAAACTTGCAGCTTTAAGACATTGCCTTAGCTGGACCTACAGATCTCTTTTTGATAGTATAGCAACCCATTTCTGTCAAGAATTCAAAAGGAATGGGGGACGGACGTGGATAGGGGCAGGCGGATGACCATGAATTGATAGCTTTTTCCGGGCCGGACCTATTTCCGAACTGGATAAAATCGGGCGAAAAACTAGGGAAACTTGACAACCATTTTTATGGATACTAAACCATTCATGTATATTGCCAAGGAGGAAATCTACGCCCGGTGGTCTGCGTGATAAAGGCCGAGTCGTTCGACCACGCGATGGAGATCGCTAATCCTGGAACCTATAAACACGCCCTAAACTGAACAGGAGGTAATGTGAGTAAAGATTTACAGCGGAAATGGCCCTTAGGCCTATCACCCAATATTCATTATCCGATCCCGACATACATGGATGCCCTGACCATTCACAGGGACGATTACGGTAAACCGGCCGATGTTGTTCGGGTTGAAGAGGTCGCGGTGCCGCGGCTCAATCCCGAAGATGCAACTTCGGTGCTGGTCGCCCTGCTGGCAACCGGACCGAACTTCAATACCAATTTTGCCGCCCTTGCACTGCCGGTGCCGGTTTTTGGTCGCGGTGACAGCGCTACCCTGCATATCCCGGGCAGCGATACCATTGGAATTGTCATCGATGCCGGCTCGGCGGTGAGAACGGTAAGGGTCGGGCAGGCCGTAATCTTGGATTCGTGGACCGCCAAAAATCTCATTCGCGGCTATGAGACCCATGACGGGTTCAATGCCCAGTTTGCGGTCGTTGATGAGGTTAGGGCCATACCGGTTCCGGAGGCGTTGAAGGCCCAAAGCCCCGTGCAGCTTGCGGCGATGCTGCTTACCTATGGAACCGCTTACCGCGCAGTTGCAGAGAGATTGTCGGTCGATCCGGGAGACAGCATATTGTTGATGGGCGGCGGCAAAGGTACCAGCTTTGCGGGTGCCCAGATTGCCAAAGCACTGGGTGCGCACGTGATATTGATGGGCTCCAACCCGGATTTGGGAAACGCGCTGATCGAACGCGGTATTGCCGATGCATTTATCGACCGGCGCCAAATCCCCAAAGATGTCTACGGGGTCTTAAATGCCGATGAATCTTACGATCGGTGGTTTCAGCGGACACAGCCTTTTCGAGAGGCGGTTTATGGAGCCAACGGCGGAAAACCCGTCGATAAGATCTTTGAACATACCGGCGGCCTCAATTTTCCGCTTCTGGTTTCAACGCTATCGGAAAACGGTGCGCTGGCATTTTTTGGCGCCACCGGCAGCGGGCTAAAAGGAGAATATAAGGAGACGTTTTTCTACGATGGCTGTCGCTTTGTGATGGATGCCCGTTGGATGTGGATGCGTCAGAAACAGGTTATTTTTCGAAGTTCATCGCCTGAACAGATTTTTTCAGAAATCGGGCTTCACGCCGGAAAGAGGGGGCTCATATGGGGTGCCGACAGCTATGCCCGGGCCTTTGTAAAGGCCGCCCTGGCTCGGAGTGCAGATCTGGTCATCCTGGCATCCTATTCAGAGGAGTCGGAAGGGATCCAGCAGCTTCAACAACTGGGGATACCTCCGAACCATATTATAGACCGCGATCAGTTTGACTTGTCAGACGACATGCCGGATCCTTTGAATGCAGATGGCACGCCCAACGCTGATTATGCCCGCCAGTACATGAATGTTGCCAGAGCCATTGGACGCGCCATTTGGGGTGTTTACGGCCCCAGAATCAGCCCTGATTTTATCGTCGAGCGTCCCGATCAGAGCACGCTGCATTACAGCAGCTTCCTTTTGCGTGATTACAATGAGCGCGATGATATGCCCTGCGGCATCATCGTTGTTAGGGGCAAGCAAAATCTTTCCATACTTGGATCGCATATGTATCGCTCCAGCCAGGCGCATGAGGTTGTACGGCTGTTGGCTCAGAATATCATCGTCATGGAAAAAGAAGATCTTGAAGTCGTTAACTTAAAGGCGTTACCGGACATCCAGCAAAAAATGCTCGACGGCAGCCTGGAAAAGCCCAAAGGCGTTGCGCTGGTTCAGGCTGATAAAGACGACCGCAACATCGGTGATTTTGAAAAAACATTTCTCGGGGAAATCCTGCACGAAGCCGATCCTGACAATAAAGACTACCTGGATATCCATCTTTCATCTGAAATCGGCGTGCTCGTGTTGAAACGCATTGACGCATTGAACGCCCTCAACAATGATCTGCTGGCCCAGCTCGCAGATATCATAGGAGAAATTAAAGATCACGGCACCCTCAAAGGCAAACCGGTCCGTGCTCTGATCATCTGCAGCGCTGCAAGAGCCTTTGTGGCCGGGGCGGATGTCAATGAATTCGAGGGCAATACAGCCGAAGGGGTTTCTGAAATTGCGGGATACAATATTGGCATGTTTTCCGATATCGAAGATTTGAATATTCCGGTCATTTCCGTAATCGACGGCTTCGCGCTGGGCGGCGGAAACGAGCTGGCGATGAGTACCCATTACCGCATCGTTACTGAAAATGCACGTCTGGGACAACCTGAGATCAAGCTCGGCATTATTCCCGGTTACGGCGGCCTGCAACGATTGCCCAGATTGGTCGGCCCCCGCCTGGCGGCCGAGATCAATGTCAATGGAGAAGCGATTGATGGCCGCGCCGCCCTGGCTGCCGGTTTGGCCGACGAGTTTGCCGTTTCACCGACGGCGCTTAAGCGGGCCTTCCAGGTTGCTCAGGAATTCACTATGCAAAAAAGGAATTTGGTTAAAAAGGCCTGGGATGATATATCCTCAAAGCAAAATGATGAACTGAATAAGCTTCTTAATGACAGGGAAATACAGGAACTATTATCTGCGCCCACCCCGAATGAGGAAGAGAGCCAAAATATAGAGGCGGCCAGAAAATATGCGGCCCGGTTTGTTATTGAGGCCATGCGATATGGATATCAAAATGGCTTTGCCGCGGGCCTTGAAAACGATGCGCTTCTTTTCGGCCGGGTAACGGCTTCTCTCTCAGGGCAGGAATGGATCCGAAGATTTCTTAACAAGGATCCGCAGCAAAGTGCGTTTATGACGCTTCTGACGCCTAAGAGGAAATGAGTTTGGTTCTTCTTTAAATAGATTTGATTATACATATAAACTGCAGGAGGCAAAAATGACAGATTTGAATTATGAAGGATATTCGCTTGAGGATGTACCTTATTATAAACAGGGTCAATACTGGGTGTCGCCCATGAATTTTATTCCCGAGGCCATGGACACATCCGAAATTCAGGACCAGGTGCTCGTGCACGACGTTTCCCTGCGCGACGGCGAACAGACCCCCGGGGTTGTCTTCACCAAGCAGGATCGCATTGAAATGGCGCGGCTGTTGAGCGAACTCGGCGTCGACCGCATCGAGTTCGGCATGCCGATCGTGTCCAAAGACAGCTATGCGGCCTTTGAGGAAGTGCTGGAGATGGACCTGCAGGCGGAGATTGTCTCTTTTTGCCGGGCCCATCCGGATGACCTGAATCTGACCATTAAACTGGGCTGCAAAACCGCCATTATCGAGCACATCGTCAATCCCTATATGCTCAAGCACGTCTATAATCTCGACCACAAAGCCACGGTGGAACGCATCGCCGGAGCGCTGAAACTGGCAAAGGACAACGATATCAAAGCGTCCTTCATGGGCTGGGATGCATCCCGGACGAGCCTGGATTACCTCAAGCGCCTGTATTCTGATATTCTGGATCAGACCGCTATGGAATCGCTCATATTTGTGGACACCTTCGGGGTGATGAATCCCTGGTCTCTGTACCATACGATCAAAACCATCCGCAGCTGGTTTCCGGAATTGAAAGTAGAAATCCACAACCACAACGGTTTCGGTCTGGGCAATGCCAATATCATGGCCGCTGTGCTGGCCGGTGTCAGCTGTGTCCACGGTGCAATTTTAGGTCTGGGCGAGCGTGACGGAAACATTCCCATTGATGAGATTGCCATGATGATGGCGCTGCAACTAAAAAAGCCCACCAACATCGACCTGTCGCAGCTATATCGCGTCACCAAACTGGCGGAACAGATTACCGGCTTCAAAACCGGTGGTACCAAGCCGATTACCGGGGATTACTATTTCAAGATGGAAGCCGGTATTTCGATTCATGCCATTGAAATGGCCCGCAAGGCCGGCCTGGGCGATCGGGTCTGGGCGGCGTTTTCACCGGAGATGATCGGGAAAAAAGGATATGAATATCTTCTGGGCAAGGCCAACGGCACCGGAACCATCAAGGTTTTCCTGGACAAACTGGGTCTTGAGGCCAGCGATGATCAGATGAAGGAAATTCTGGAGCTCGTCAAAGACCGATCCAATCTCGTCAAGGGCAATGTGTCCGAGGTGGAATTCGAATATCTTGCACGTAAGTATCTGGAGTCCTGATTGAGCGTAAAATGCTCAATCAGGCGTTACATGTTATATGTTATTCGTTATTAGAAATGATTAAAGCCTCATTTAATTATCTAGCGTTAATAAGATATAAAAAATGTGGTGTTCTTTAATTCGTGAGGTGCGTGATGAAGGCAGCCTACCCAATGGCGATGGTAAAGACGCCCGGCAAAGTTGAGTTTGAGGACCGGCCGGTTCCTGGGTTATCCGCCGGCCAGGTTCTGATTAAAACCCGGGCGGTATCCATCTGTGGTAGCGATGTGCACACCTTCAAAGGTAAACACCCCTTCGCGCCCCTACCGGCAGCTCTGGGTCACGAGCTCGCAGGTGAGATTGCGGATGTCGGTAAAGACGTGGATCAACTGCAGATCGGGGACCGGGTGGTGCTCGAGCCGGTAATTACCTGCGGCCATTGCGAATTTTGCCGCCGGGGCGTTTATAACCTTTGCAGCAATGTCAGTTATTATCACCGTCAGGGGCAAGGAGCCTTTACACCGTATTTCGTTGCCGATCAGCAGAGGGTCTTCAAACTGCCCGAAAATATCACCTTTGAAGAAGGCGCGCTGGTGGAACCGCTGGCGGTCGCCGTGCATGCCGTCAAAAAAGCCGGTATAAAGATGGGCGCACATGTCGCCGTTATCGGAGCAGGCGCCGTCGGGCTGATGATACTTTTGCTGTCGCGATTGCAGGGTGCTGCCGGTGTTTTTGCAGTGGATGTGCATGACTTCAGGCTGGAAATGGCGCGGGCGTTAGGGGCAGCCGGCGCTTTCAGTAACGCCGGTGGGGATGCGATTGCGCAGATTATCGAGCGAACCGGCAGTTGTGGTGTTGAAGTATCTTTTGAAGCCGTCGGCATTCAGGCAACCTTCGTACAGGCTCTGGAGGTGCTCAAAAAAGGGGGGCACGCTGTTGTGGTGGGACTGAACGCCGAATCGGAGGTGACCCTTCCGGCAAACATTTTTGTCCAGAAAGAAATTTCGCTGAGCGGCACCCAGGGGTACTGTCATGATTTTCAGACCGCATTGATGCTGCTTGAAAACGGGGCGGTGGATGTATCCTCTTTTATCACCCACACCCTGCCGCCCGATGAAATCCAGAAGGGCTTTGACCTCTTGACAACCCCGGGAAACGAAGCCGTTAAAGTCGTCATCGTTTTCAATCAAGGTAACTGATAGAAACCATTTCTAAACAGGATGTCGGGAGCCAACGGTATTTAGTCTTGACAGTGGCCAAGCCAAATGATTTTACTTTGGATGCAATTGACCGAATCAAGGATTCTCATACCGGCATGTTTAATCTAGGCGATCTTCTCCCTTAACCATGGCATCAACAAAATCAATTAGGAGGTGAAAAAATGGCAAAAAAACGTATTTGGTTAATTTTGGGGCTTTGTGCGATCATGTGTCTCCCGCTCGCCCTGAAAGTGAACGGGGTGCAAGCGGCTGACAAAGTAGTTTGGACCTTTGCCACCAATCCCGGGCCAGCAGCGAACACCTGGTCCTTCCACCCCTGGCCCCGTTTTCAAAATCTATTGGAGAGAAACTCCGGCGGGCGTTTTGTGTTGAAAACCAAAGTCGGGCTGTATCCACCCAAAGAAGTTATTCACGCGGTCAAAAAGGGCCATGTGGAGATCGGTTGGGAGCGCACCCCCTGGCTGTCGGGTACCTTCCCTCTGTGGGATCTTTCTTTGCCTTTCTTTTGGGACAACGTCTATGAATACGAAGCCTTCCTGAACGATCCCAAAACCATCGCCATCGATCGTGCGACTTTTGGTGAGCAAAACCTGATCAAAATCGCCGAGATTCAAAGCGCCACCACCGATGGCATCTTTGCCAAGAAACCCATCAAGACTCTGTCGGACTTCAAGGGGCTCAAGATCCGTACAGCCGGCGTTATCCCCACCTTCGCCCTCCAGCTGATGGGCGCCTCACCGCTTACCATGGCCACCACCGAGATTCTGGAAGCCTTACAGCGCGGCACCGTGGATGCCATCCAGACCTCCCGGGGCTGGGGGATGGGCTTCGGTTTGCCCGATGTGGCTACCCACGTGAGCATCTGGAGCGTGCAATCCATCTTTCCGGGCATGCTCATCGTCAACAAAGAAAAATTTGATGCCCTGCCGAAAGATTTGCAAAAGGTATTGATAGACACCGGCTGGCAGATGCAGGGACAAAACGCCTTCGGCGCCATGGTAGAAGAGAAGGAATCCGTGATCGGAGCCAAGGTATCCCCTATGGAAATTGTCTTCCCGGAAAAGAGCGAAATCGAAAAGGCCAGAAATCTCTGCAAGCCGGTCATTCAGAAATGGCTGGACCGCGCCGGCCCCAGAGGCAAGGAATATCTGGACATCGCAGCTAAGTATGCCGGCGGTGCCAAGGTCATGATGAAATAACTACCAAACAATCGCCCTATGGCGCCCGGGGGGGCGCACCTCTCCCGGCCGCCTGGGGCGGTTTATTTCGAGGGCGGTGCAGTCTGCGGACAGATATCGTCAGAACTCTTTTATCGATAAGCTCCGCTATGAAGACCGATCGCATGGCGGTTGCTCCATCCGCGGCCCTCAATTTTTAGCAAGGGTTTGTTAAATGAAACGCCTCAGTCAAATCCTGGACAAGATCGCCGACATCTGCGGTCACATCGGCAGCGGCTTGGTGCCGATCATGGTGGTGATGGTGGCCGTGGAGGTCTTCATGCGCTACGTGCTGAAGAACCCGCCGATGGTGGCGGACGAATTCAGTGCTTATATGCTGGTGGCGCTTTCCTACCTGGGCCTGGCGTTCACCTGGAGGCGCGGCGGACACGTGCGCATTACCCTTCTGGTGAGCAGGCTTCCGGTCAAATTTGCCGGATGGCTGCGTCTGGTGGTGTTAATCATCATCTTCATTTTCATGATCGCCATTACCCACTCGGCTTTCAGCATGGTCATTTATGCTTACGAGATCAACCTGCGCTCGGACACCTGGCTGACCTTTCCTCTGATCTGGCCCCAGCTGACCGTGTTCATCGGTTTTTTGATGTTGACCCTGATCCTGCCGACCGAAATGGTGAAAGTATACCGAAAAATCCGGGCGGGTGAAAGCGTGGAGGATCGACCCAAATGAGCCTCGCATTGATGTCCATAATCCTCCTGGGGGGTCTGATTCTGCTTCTGGCCATCGGGGTGGAGATCGCCCCGGCCATGGGCCTGGTGGCGGCCTTCGGCATGCTCGTCTTCGTGGGCCATTCCCTGGATTACTTTCCGCGGGCCGCCTTCGAGATCATGAATAATTTTACCTTTACGGCCATACCCCTGTTTGTCTTCATGGGGGCTATCTTTTCAAATACCGGCATCATCGGCAACCTGTTCAGGGGGGCCGAAAAAATATTCGGCAACCTGCCCGGCAGCATGGCCTCCAGCGTCATCGTGGCCAACGCCATCTTCGGCGCCATCTCCGGTTCGAGTCTGGCAGCAGTGGCCACCTTCGGCAAGATTTGCTTTCCCGAGATGGAAAAATCCGGCTACGATGTCAAGCTTTCCCTGGGCGCCATCGCCATTTCCGGAACCCTGAGCGTACTCATACCGCCCAGCGTGATCCTGATTGTCTATGCGGGCTGGCAGGACGTATCGGTGGCGCGGCTCTTTGCAGGCGGAATTGTGCCGGGCGTAATCCTGGCCAGCTTTTTTGTGATCACTATCACGCTTCGAGTGATTTTCAACCGCAAACTGGCGCCCGCTGTGGCGCCGGCCGAGTTTCATGAGCGTCTCAAGGCTATATTAGACCTGCTGCCCTTCCTGTTTATCATTTTTCTGGTTCTGGGCACCATCTTCAGCGGAATCATGACCCCTACCGAGTCCGCCGCCCTGGGCGCTTTTTTAAGTCTGGTGATGTCTATCATCTACCGTCGACTCACCTGGAAGGATGTGGTCAACAGTGCCTGGACCGCGGTTGGCATTACCTCCATGATTGCCTTCGTACTCTTCACCGCCCGTTTGCTGGGCCAGGTATTTCAGTTCATCGGGCTGACCGAGGCTTTTGCCGAGTTCATGACCAATCTGCCGCTGAGCAAATACTCCATCCTGATCGTCATCTGTGTGATGTACCTCGTGCTGGGCTGCTTTTTCGATGCCCTTTCGATGCTGGTGCTCACCTTGCCTTTTGTGGCGCCGATCATCAACGAACTGGGCTTTGACAAGATTTGGTTTGGGGTATTTTATGTAGTCTTGGCTGAGATCGGGCTGGTTACACCACCTTATGGGTTGAATCTTTTTGTCTTAAACGGGGTGGTGCCGCAATATGAGATTACCACTATATTCATGGGTACCCTGCCCCTATTGATACCCACCCTGATCCTGGTGATCCTGGTGGTACTATTCCCGGACCTGGTCTTATGGCTGCCCGGCCTTATGTATTGAGACGGGCGCAAGGACCAAATGGAAACGGTTTTTTTATAATTATTGCGTCCCATAAGTAATTTACAAAATACGGTTTTATTTGAGGTTTCAGGTTTCGGGTGTCAGGTGTCAGAGGTCCAATGGGATGACACCTGACACCTGAACGCTGAATATAATATTTTCATGAAGGCATGATAATAAAAGATGGCTCCTGATGGAGCCTAAGGAGGCAAATTGGTAGCTGTAAACAACGCACAAGGCATGATGGCATTTTGGACCGATATAGACGCGGACTATGTCATGCGCTGCCAGGAGTGGCACAACTGCGAACACATGGTGGAGCGCACCGGCGTACCGGGTTTTCTGGTGGGACGGCGCTACCGGGGAATGGGCGACGCGCCCATGTTCTTCATTAGCTATGAGACCACCGACTCGGCGGTTTTCAAGAGTGCACCCTACATGGAGCGGCTCAACAACCCGACGCCCTGGACCCAAGAAGCGCTGACCCATTTCAACAACAACATGCGCAACATCTATCGTCTGCTGGCCTGCAGCGGCAAACAGGCGCCCCAGGAGGCCCCTTACGCGCTGGTGTATCGCTTCAATATCCCGGATGAGGCCCAGACCGTGGACTGGTATGGTTCTGAGCTGCTGCCCGCATTGCAGGCCCTGCCGGGGGTGTTCCGGGCCCGGCTTTTCGAGGTGGATGAGGAGATATCCAATATCAAGACCGCCGAGCGGAACATATACGGCGGGGGCCCGGGAGAGCAGAAATACCTGGCTTACTTTGAGATGAGCCTGCCCGACATTCATCAGCGGGCCGAATGGAAGGCCATTTCCGAAGCCGCCCCCTTCGCCGAAAAACTGGCCGGCCTGCAAAACGTGTTCGAAGAAGTATCCTGGTTGGAGTTTGTGATGTACTCACCGGATGTACCATAGAAGTGGTTTCAAAACCCCAACTCCCCGCTTAATGAAGCGGGATTTCGCACCTGATCCCCTTTCTATTAAGGTGCTCAAAAGGCTCCAATGGCCCGCCAGACTGTGTGGCGGGACCCTTGATGCACACATTAATTTGTTAAAATCAAGACGTATAATCTCGCGTTCAAGCGGGAAACCTGATCTGAGGCTTTGAAACCGTTTCTAAGGAGATGTAACGATGGCAAATTTGAAAGTAAATTTTTGCGGAATTGAGTTTAAAAATCCGGTGATCGTATCTTCCATCGAGCCCACCAACAGCGTGGACAACCTTAAAAAATGCATCGATGCCGGCGCGGCCGGTGCCGTGGTCAAGACGCTCACCGATATTCCATCAATGCACGCGCTGACCAAGCACTCTCGCTACGCCATCCTCAACGAGGAAGGCCGGATTATCAAAGGCAAGGTGCCGCGGCATTTTACCTTTTACAGCCGTTCGGGCTATGCCAAAGAGGATTATAGAGACTGGGCCGGCTGGCTCAAGGAGGTCCAGGCCTATGCGCAAAAAAACGGGGCCCACATTCTTACCAGCATCGGTGCGGGTTCTCTGGAGGGCTGGCAGGAAATCGCCCGCATGGCCCAGGATTGCGGCGCGCCCATGCTGGAGTTGAACCTGGGCTGCCCGCATCCCACCCAGATGACGGAAGCCCGGGCCGGGGTGCTCATCTGCCAGGATCCCGAAGCCTCGGCGGAGGTGACGGCAGCGGTAAAAGCGGCGGTCGATATCCCCATCATGGTGAAGCTTTCACCCGAGGCCGCCAACCTCACGGTCATTGCCCGGAGCGTACAGCAGGCCGGAGCCCAGGCGGTTACGGTGAACAGCCGTTTCACCGGGTTTTGCGTGGATATTCATACGGGTCAACCCTATATCGGCGGCCCGGCGGGGGTGGGCGGCCCGTGGGTGAAGCCGGTCACCCTGCGCTGGGTGCATGACATCCACTCCAAACTGGGCATGGCCATCGCCGGCTCAAATGGGATTTACGACTGGCGTGACGCGGTTGAGTTCATCATGAGCGGGGCTACCATCATGCAGGTGGGCTCCGTGCTGATGCTCAAGGGGCACAAATGGTTGGGCAAAATAATCGCGGGCATTGACGCCTTCATGGATGAAAAGGGCTATGCCGACCTGGCGGAGATCCATGGCCTGGCCTCACGCCAGGCGGCTGCTTCCTACGACCAGACTTTTGACGAGAAAGGCAAGCACGCGGTAATCGACCTGGAAAAATGCACCCTGTGTTGGAACTGCGTGCGCTCCTGCTTTTACGGGGCCATGGCAAAGGACGAAGAGCAGGTGCTCACCCTAACGGAGAACTGCATCGGCTGCGAGCTTTGCTACAGTGTTTGCCCGTTTGATGCGGTCGGATTCGAGGCCAACCGCTAAAAGTGGTGTCAGGTGTCAGGAAAAATAGCTCGTAGCTGATGGCTCATAGATTGAAGGCTTTCGTGCTTTTAAGCCTTCCAGCTTCATAGCCTATCCCCCTTTTTTTAAAACCTGACACCTTCCCAACAAATGATACCGCGCAGGCGGTAAGGAGCGAATAAATGACGGAACGCAAACGCATAGACGTAATCAACGCCCTCTATGACCGGGCATTGATCGCTCGGTTGACAGCTCAGGGGGTCGACAAGACCTTTGCCGCGGCCAGCACCCAGGGCGACGGCGGCGCCAAACTGGTGGAGGTGAGCATTGCAGATGAGAGCGGGCTGCAATTCGCTCTGGATTTGGCCAAAAAAGTCCGGAGCGATGATCCGGAGATCATTTTGGGTGCCGGTCCGGTGGTGCATGCGGCTGACGCCAACAGCCTGATCGAAGCAGGCCTTGAATTTATCAGCGGGCCCTTTGACGCCGGCGTTGCCAAAACCTGCAATCTGGCGAGGGTTCTATATCTGCCATCGGCGCATGGCCCTGAGGATATTAAGGCCGCAACCGAGCTGGCCGCCGAACTGATCCGCATCCCGGCAAGCCAGCCGGATGATCTGGCCGAAGCGGCAGCCGCCAACCCGGGCTTGAGCCTGGTGAGCGACCTTTTGCCGGGGCCCGAGCATATCGCACCGTGCCTGAAGGCCGGTGCTGCCGCGGTCACCAGTCCGGCTGCGGCCGATGCGGGCCAAGCCGCAGACATGGTCTGGGAAGCAGCCAGGGCCCGGGGGCTGCCCCTGTTTAGCGGCGTGGAGCATACGGGCACCT